>CAZTAP010000032.1:0-20463 GCA_964611665.1 uncultured Selenomonadaceae bacterium
GAAGCAAAAAGAGCATAGCTTTGTGAAAATAGAAGAAAAATTTTACGAAACTGCTTGACAATAAATAATGACAATGCTATGATAAGCAAGTAAGTTGATTTGAACATCATTTAAGAAAATTTTATATCGATTGGATCAGGTGTCGTAAGACTTAATAGGGAAGACCGGTGCAATACCGGAGCGGTCCCGCCACTGTAACAGGGAGCAAATCTGCAGGATGTCACTGAGGGAAACCTTGGGAAGGCGCAGAAGAGCGATGATCTGGAGCCAGGAGAACTGCCTGATTGACAATCACCGTTTGAAGCCATAGGCTTCAATAACCTGCGAGCGATGGGGAAGGGGATTTGAGATACATTCGTGTAGATTGAATCCTGGCAGATGCCGGGATTTTTTAGATAGCGATGCTTTCTTAAAGAGACTCTTTTTTGCCGCGGCAGGAAAGGGTCTTTTTCTTTAGGCGAAAGGTTTTTCTCCATGGCTTCAGCTCTATGGGGAAAGCATTGCTCATACATTTCATTCAGTTCTATGATTTGCTGTACATATTGCATATGCGATATCAGGCAGCGGCTCCGGGAGTGGAGACCCGGGGCTTTCTTTCTCCAACAACTGCCGCTTCGGCGGCGCCATAATAAAACACACTACATAGAAGAGCAGCGGGAGATGCCAATACTCTGGCTGTTTTTTTATGGAGCAGACGACATTAAGGAAGGTGAAGCGATCCAGTCGGGACGATTTCCCATATGATGTGAAAAATATATCTAAAAGTTCGGGCGGAGCATCGATGCAGATCGATGCTTTTGCCTGTTATAGGGCAATTTTCAGAAATGAGGAAAGCAAGTATGATGGATTCTTATGCAAGAGAATACAGACTGCCAGGGGCAGAACTGGAGCAGTTATGGGAGGATATGTGGAAACGAGGGGTTATTCGGGCACGTTTGCCACAGGACTTTAATCGAAAATTGGAGAAAAGCAGGAAGCAAAAGCAGCCGGAAGTCATGATCTGCTTTGACCGGGCTGTACGGCATGGGCAGGACGCGGAAGCACTGGAGCCGGAAGATATCCGGCAGGGAGGTGTATCCCTGAGTACGCTGCAGGATTTTCAAACGGCGTTTCAAAACATCAACCTTGATGAAATTCGGCTTTGCGGTTATTGTGGTGCAGAGAATGCTGCTTTGCTGGGAGCATTTTCGGCGCTTCGCAAGGCGAACGGTGAAGGCACATTGCAGATGCAGGGCGTTCTTGGTGCAGATCCGCTGGGAGCCTTGGCGGAGGAAGGTGTTCTGCCCATTGGCCTTGAGGCGCTGTACGATGAGATGGCTCAGGCGGTTTTGTGGGCGGATCAGCATATGCCGCAGATCGATACGGTACTTGTCCGCTCAGCGCCTTATCAGGATGGAGGTGCTTCGCTTGCCCAGGAAATGGCTTGTACGATGGCAGTGGTACGGGAATATCTGGAAGAGCTTTTGAAACGGGGCGTAACACTGGATACGGCAGCCCGTCATTTGAAGATCGCTCTTGCTGCCAGTGGGAATAAGACGATGGATGAGTGGAAGGCTGAAAGTATCGCTTTATTATGGCAGGAGATGATGCGTTCGTATTTTCAGCGGGAAACTATGCCAGAGGCAAGGATATATTTTATAAGAGCCGGTTATAATCATGCAGCCTATGATCCGTATCTTTCACTGGATGGCCTGTATGAAGGCTGTACCTGCTGGTACAGAAAGGCGCTTATGCAGGAATTTATCGGCAAGGTCAGGGAAATCATGAGGTCGGTGGAACAGGTCGGCGGTATGTCTGAAGCCTTGGCAAAGGGAGCCCTGCAGGATGCGATTCAGTCATCATTGGCCTATCGTTTGACCAAAATCCCCTGCCGCATGCAGGCGGAAAGAGGAATATGTGTCTATGTTCATACAAAAGAACGGGAGATTGCCGTGCAGCCTGTGGATACAGAACTATTTAGGGAACAGCGGCTGGGGGCGATCACAGATTTTCGGGAGGATGCGGATGAATACCAGAGGACGCTCGCACTGGCGCGTGTAACTCTGACACTTACAAAACCTGGGCTTGGCTTGATCCAGATGCTGCAGGAAGCTTTTTTGAGCGGTGCGACCTTAGGGGATACGGTAATCGCCCTTCATGCAGGGCAGGATGATTTCTATATAGAAAAAGTCATTGAAAAGCATGATCTGGTAGAATATTTGAAGATGCGTTCTTTGCGCATGAGAAGATAAGGAACGCAATATACGGTGCAGGCAGAGCATCCTGATTGGAAAAGGCCTGTGCCGTTTTTATTGGCAGGTAATGCCTTTAAGGCATCAATATAATAAACAGAAGGAATAATTATCTAAAATTTAAGAAAACTGTGTTCAATTTATTGACAAGCGTCATAGACACTGTTAATATTAACATGAAAACCAAATATGACAGGAAACAGGTGTCGTAAGACTTAATAGGGAATCCGGTATAAGCCGGAGCGGTCCCGCCACTGTAAGAGGAGTCTCTCATGATATGCCACTGGAGCAGAGCAAGCTGCTTTGGGAAGGCTTGAGCAGACAATGAATCTAAGCCAGGAGAACTGCCCGTTTCATCATCACCGATGACATTCATCGAATGTCTGGACCTGCGAGCGATGGGGAGGGGATTGCACCTATGATTCTGGTATAGGACTATCCCGGCACGTTTTTAACGAGCCGGTTTTTCTTTACTGTTTTCTTTTCGTGGAATGCCGCCTGCATCAATTGCAGGTGGTTTTTTTATCAAAAGGAGGCTGTAGTATGAGCAAAGACGAACGGAGGCAGGATGAGAATCTTGATCTTCAGGCTGTGTTGAACAAGGCTGATCAGCAAACAGATTTTCCAGAGGTTCCTTTGGATGAGTTCAAACCACCAACGTATGAGGAATGGAAGCAAAATTGTATTGCGCTCCTGAAGGGAGCACCCTTTGAAAAGAAGATGTATACCAGGACCTATGAAGGGATTACCTTTGAACCGATGTATACGCGCCGGATGACAGACGATATTCTGCCCAGGACGGAATTTCCCGGTATGGATGATTTCCTTCGCGGTGCACGTCCGAATGGGTATATTGAAAAACCATGGGGGATAGCGCAGAGTTGTGATGAAACTCTGCCGGAGGAAAATAATGAACTGCTTCGTCATGAAGCAGATAAAGGCTCGACGATTTATCACATTCGTCTGGATACGGCGAGTCTGTTGAATCAGGATGCAAAGGATGCCGGGAAAATAGGCGATGAAGGCTGTAATATCACAACGGTTGAGGATATGTATAAACTGTTGGATGGTCTGAAACTGGAGGAACATCCGCTTTATCTTTATTGCGGAGCGTCTGCCCTGCCTATGCTGTCTCTGACCGCTGCGGCAGTTCAGGCGAAAGGTGAAAAACTGAAAAAAATCAAGGGGTTTATTGGAGCAGATCCGCTTGGGGAGCTCATGCAGCGAGGACAGAATTATGCTGCACTTACACAGCTTTATGATGAAATGGCAGCGAGTGCACAATGGGCGATAGCGAATGCGCCGAATCTTCGTACGATCATGGTTCGCAGCGATGCACTGAGCCGCGGCGGTGCCAATGATGTTCAGGAGATTGCCGGGACATTGGCTGCAGGCGTGACGTATCTCAGAGAATTGCAAAAACGTGGGCTGTCGATTGATGAAGCAGCAGGGCAGATCATGTTTGGTTTTTCCATGGGAGCGAATTTCTTTATGCAGATTGCCAAACTTCGCGCGGTTCGTCCTGTCTGGGCGCAGATTGTCCAGGCTTTTGGCGGCAGTGAAGACGCACAGCGCATGCACATCCATGCACGGCCGGCATTGTTTTTCAAAACAGTTTATGATCCTTATGTCAATATGCTGCGTAATACAACAGAAATTTTTTCCGGTGTTGTCGGTGGGGTGGATTCCTATGAAAATGCACCATTCGATGAACCAATACGAAAGGGAGATGAATTTTCCCGTCGTATTGCGCGAAATGTACAGGTCATCCTGCAGGAGGAATTCGGCCTGCTGCAGCCAATCGATCCGGCAGGCGGTTCCTGGGCAGTAGAGACGCTGACCGGACAGATCAAGGAAAAAATCTGGGCGAAATTCCAGGAAATCGAAGCGCAGGGCGGGATTTATAAGATCCTGGAGGATGGTTCCCTGCAGGCTGATGTCGCGGCAGTACTTGCTGACCGTTTCAAAAATCTTGAGCTGCGCAGAGACCGTATTGTCGGAAATAATATGTATCCGAATATGGCGGAAAAACGTCTGGATCCGCGTCCGGAGGATGCTGCCGGGCTGAAGCAGCAAAGAATGGCAGCGGTAGAGGAATATCTGGCAGATATTGATGAAGAGTTCAAGGCAGAATGCCTGGACAAGCTGAAAAATGCTGCTCAGGAAAAAATAACTGCAGCCATTGGCGCGGCCAAGGCTGGAGCAACCCTCGCTGAACTCAGAAAAGCTCTCCAGGCGGAAGATCAGGCAGCAGAAACGATTGCTCCGATTTTACCGCATCGCTGGAGTGAGCGTTATGAAGCTTTACGCAAGCTCACCGAAGATTATCGGGATGCGCATGACGGGGACAATGTGAGGATTTTTCTTGCGAATATGGGGCCAATCCCGCAGCACAAAGCCAGAGCAGAATTCTCAACAAGCTTTCTGCAGGTTGGAGCGTTTGAAATCCTGGGGAACAATGGTTTTAAGACAACGGATGAAGCAGCTGCTGCTGCCAAAGAATCCGGTGCAGATGCTGTGGTCATATGTTCGACGGATGCGGCTTATCCGGACATTGTACCAGAGCTTGCGCCAAAACTCCGCGCTGCACTTCCGGAGGCGACAATCTATCTGGCTGGTGCAGCACCGAAGGATCTTGAGCCGGGCTATCGCGAAGCCGGGGTAGATGATTTCGTTTCGGTCAGAGCAAACTGCTATAAAATCCTGCAATTCCTGCAGAAGAAGAAAGGAATGATTGACTGATGTCCTGGCAAAACCCTGATTTTACCAAAATGAATCTGGCGGGAGCACCTTCCCAGCAGGAAAAGGAATGGCGCAAACGTTTAGAGGCCGAGACAGGTATGAGCTATGATGCGCTGATCGGCAAGACGATGGAGCATATTCCGATTAAGCCATTTTATAACTATGAGGAATATGAACACATGAATCATCTGGACTTTGCGAGCGGTATACCGCCCTGTCTCAGAGGCCCGTACTCAACGATGTATGTATTCCGTCCCTGGACGGTACGTCAGTATGCAGGTTTTTCAACAGCAGAGGAGTCCAATGCTTTTTATCGCCGTAATCTGGCTGCTGGACAGAAAGGGCTGTCGATCGCTTTTGATTTGCCGACGCATCGCGGCTATGATTCCGATAATCCGCGTGTGCTCGGGGATGTCGGCAAAGCCGGCGTGGCAATCGATTCGATTCTAGATATGCGTATCCTGTTCAGCGGCATCCCGCTCGATCAAATGTCTGTATCGATGACCATGAATGGTGCTGTATTGCCAATCCTGGCTTTCTATATCCTTTCCGGCGAAGAGCAGGGAGTAGATAAGAAGGTCATGGCTGGTACGATACAGAATGATATCCTGAAGGAATTCATGGTGCGTAATACGTATATTTATCCGCCGGAGATGTCTATGCGCATCATCGGTGATATTTTTGAATATACGACGAAATACATGCCGAAGTTCAACAGCATTTCGATTTCCGGCTATCATATGCAGGAAGCCGGTGCTACGGCAGATATCGAGCTTGGCTATACCCTGGCGGACGGTCTGGAATACATCCGCACGGGTGTGAAGGCGGGCCTGCCGATTGATGCGTTTGCCAAACGTTTGTCGTTTTTCTGGGCAATCGGCAAGAATTATTTCATGGAGGTTGCCAAGATGCGTGCAGCGCGCGTGCTCTGGGCAAAAATCGTCAAGTCTTTCGGGGCGGAGGCGGATAAATCCATGGCGCTTCGTACGCATTGCCAGACTTCAGGCTGGTCGCTTACCGCACAGGATCCGTTCAATAACATCTCTCGTACCTGTATGGAAGCTATGGGCGCAGCTCTTGGTCATACACAGTCTTTGCATACGAATGCGCTGGATGAGGCCATTGCACTGCCAACAGATTTTTCAGCACGCATTGCGAGAAATACACAGCTTTATATTCAGGATGAGACGAAGGTCTGCAAGATTATCGATCCGTGGGGCGGCTCGTACTATGTTGAAGCACTCACGAATGAAATCATCCGCAGGGCCTGGGCGCATATCCAGGAAGTCGAAGCACTGGGCGGCATGGCTAAGGCAATTTCCACAGGGCTGCCGAAAATGCGCATCGAAGAAGCTGCGGCACGCCGTCAGGCGCAGATCGATTCCGGCAATGAGACGATTGTCGGTCTGAATAAATATCGTCTGGAAAAAGAAGATCCTTTGCAGATCCTGGCTATTGATAATACTGCAGTGCGTCAGGCTCAGGTTGAACGTCTGGAAAAACTTCGCGCTGAGCGCAACGATGATGATGTACGCCACTGTCTGGAAGCACTTACGAATGCTGCCGAATCAAGAGATAACGGCAATCTGCTGGAGCTGGCTGTCAACGCAGCACGTGCGCATGCTTCCCTGGGCGAGATTTCTGATGCGGTGGAGAAGGTATCCGGCCGCTTCCAGGCCGTCATCCATACGATTTCCGGCGTTTATTCCTCAGAATTCACGGATAAGACTGAGCTCGAGAAAGCACGCGGTCTCGCGGATGATTTCGAGAAGCTCACTGGCCGCAGGCCGCGTATCTTTGTTGCGAAGATGGGACAGGATGGACATGACCGCGGACAAAAGGTCATTGCTTCATCCTTTGCGGATATGGGCTGGGATGTCGATGTCGGGCCGCTTTTCCAGACACCGCAGGAAACTGCGCAGGATGCCGTTGATAACGATGTGCATATGGTCGGCTTCAGCTCGCTTGCGGCTGGTCACAATACGCTTTTGCCGGAGCTGGTAGAAGAGCTCAAAAAACGTGGGCGTGATGATATCATGGTTTCTATTGGCGGTGTTATTCCGGTGCAGGATTATGATTTTCTTTATGAGCATGGTGCAGTGGCAATTTTTGCACCAGGCACCAATATTCCGGAGGCAGGCGTGAAGCTTCTGAAGCTTCTGATTGGCCGGGCGAAGGAAGAAATGGCTGAGGAGTGATTCCTCATGGCAGAATATACGAATTCCAAACCGGGCTGGGCGCCTGAGCAGGACGATAAGAAATTTGCCTGCAGCGTCATGAGCGGCATCGAGGGCATCAGGGACACGACGGTCGGCAATCTGAATCCTGCGCTGAAGGACGGTACGATGGGCAGAAAGCATCGGATGATCCTGCGGGCTGAGGATTACGTACAGGGGGTAGCTGCGGGCAGCCGCATGATTTTATCCCGCGCGATCACCTTGATCGAAAGCAACAATCCCAGGCATTTTGCCAAGGCACAAAGGGTCCTGCAGGAACTGCTGCCGCGTACGGGCAAGGCTCTGCGCATTGGCATTACCGGTGTGCCGGGAGCTGGAAAAAGCACGATGATCGAGGCGTTTGGCAATATGCTCTGTGATCAGGGACATCGTGTAGCGGTATTGACGGTAGACCCGACGAGTTCAGTTACCAAAGGCTCAATCCTTGGCGACAAAACGCGGATGGGGACACTTTCCCGTCGGGAAGAAGCTTTCATCCGTCCATCGCCAGCCGGCGGCACGCTGGGCGGTGTAGCCCGCAAGAGCAGGGAAACTATGTTGCTTTGTGAGGCGGCAGGCTATGATATCATTCTTATTGAGACGGTTGGTGTCGGGCAGTCTGAGATAACGGTGCGCTCAATGGTTGATTTTTTCCTGCTGGTAGTACTTACCGGGGCCGGTGATGAACTGCAGGGTATCAAGAAGGGTATCATGGAGCTGGCTGATGCGATTGTCATCAACAAGGCAGATGGGGATAATCTCGTAAAGGCACAGGTTGCGCGGGGAGAGTATGAACGCATGATTGAGTATATCCGTCCGGCTACGGAAGGCTGGCAGACCCATGCGTATCTTTGCTCCGCAGTCAGGAAGACAGGTTTGGATGATCTTTGGCAGATCATCCGGATCTTCGCGCGTACGACCAGGGAAAAGGGTTCTTTCCAGAAGCGTCGTGAAGGGCAGCTGCTTGACTGGATGCACAGTATGATCGATGAGCATCTGCACAATCTGTTCTTTGATGACCCGGTCGTGACCGGACGCATGCCGGAGGTGCGGGCCGCTGTACTGCAGGGGACGATTTCACCAACGCAGGGTGTGGCTGAGCTCATTCATCTTTTTGATATTGAGCGGGCAGAGCAGCGTCATGTGGATATCTTTCATCCTGAAAGCAGCCGAGGTGTATAGGATGTATACAAAGAAGCTTTATTTTTCCGGCGGCAGTTTTTATGAGCTGCAGGAGGTTTTTGATCATATTCCCGGTGTGCAGGAAACAAGAGCCGGCTGTATCAATGCAGAGGAGAAACCGGGAGGTTTACGGACAGGTGAAACAGAGAAACGCGAGGTCATGGGCATCGAGATTATCTATAATCCCAAAAAGATGGATATTTCCCAGCTGATTGATATTTTATTTGCAGTTGTAGATCCTGCTCTGCCGCAGGGGCAGGGCGAGGCCGTAGGTCCGCTTTACCGAAGCGGTGTCTATTATACAGACCGGGAGGATGAGCCGCAGATAGAGTATCATATGAATTTTATTCGTAACCGCGGCCGTCAGGCAGCAGTTACAGCGGCCGGGCTCACGCTGAACGATACAAACAGCAGACCGCAGCGCCGATGTTATGCAAAAGCCATGCGGCTGAAGGATTTTCAGCCAGTTGAGCCGGAGCATCAGCATTATCTGCAGAAGCACCCGCATAAAGAAACCTATATTGATTTTGCCTATTTGAAGGAACTGGGAATTTTATCTTAAAAAAAGCATTGAGAAATGAATCGTGCACAGTTTGACAAAATTTTGAAAATCAAAGGGATTAGAAAGGCATGGAAAGGGATGGCAATATGAAAATCAGGAAATTAATGGCAGCTGTTGTGCTGGGTACAGCATTGACTGCCGGCAGCGGTGTATGTGGTGCAGAGGGATTGGATTGGCTTACGGCGCAGGATGTCAGTTTGGGCGGAGTGCAGCCGCATATGTCATTAGACTATGTACAGAGCGTATATGGAGAGATGGGACAGGCAAAAGCACATTATGTTGATCATGTGTTTGCCTATGGTGATTCCGTAAAAATCGTGCCGACAGCAGATGGTACAAGTGTGAAATCTATTATTGTCAAGGCGAATAATGGCTGGGCGACGCCAGCCGGCGTTACGGTAGGTATGGATGTTTCTATACTGAAGAAACTATATGGTGAGGGCACTGCCAATCCGGTAAAGCATAAGGCGCACCATATGCCTGGATATACGTATTACACGTACTGGCCGTCTGCGGACCATTCGATTTATCTGACCTTTGCCGCCAAGGATGGCAAGATTTCTTATATCAAAGCGGGAACGATGGAGCATTGATCTAAGGACTTCATGAAAGATAAGTAGAAGAAAATTGCAGAACTGAGAAAAGAAACAGCTGAAGTCGGGCTGTTTCTTTTTTACAGAAACTATATTCGAAATATTCAAGAAATACAGCGAATTTTTCTTTGTGCAGATTAACTGCCGGGCTGGGGATGAAACTGAAATAGAATTTTACGAGTAAAGGGTCGAAAATTCATTGGTTGACAAAAAACGAAAATCGTTGTAGCATAAGACCGTAATAAATTTTAATTAAAATTTCATAAACGGAACAGGTACCCAATTGGGTTTAATAGGGAAGGCCGGTGCAATACCGGAGCGGTCCCGCCACTGTAAGGGGAGTAAAGCTGCATAAGTTATGTCACTGGGGTGAAGAGCCTTGGGAAGGCGCAGCCGAGCAATGATCCGAAGCCAGGAGAACTGCCTGTTTAACAATCACCGTCACGACCTACGAAGGATAGGCAGGGGATTGCGCGTTCAAGTGGTTTATTTGGCGTACCTTTTTCGCAGTTTTGCGGGGGGAGTGTTGAATAAGATATTGGAATGGGCTTTTCTTTGTGCATGTGTGCCGAAGAAAAGCCCATTTTTTTATTTAAATTATTTTATAGGGGGATTTTTTTATGAAGAAGAACTGGAAAAAACTTTTGGCTGCATCATTGGCTTGTACGGCATTTTTGGGGTTTGGTGCATCACAGACGACCTATGCTGCATACATGCTGAATCCTGAAGTCAAGGACGCTACACCGGCATTGAAGGAAGCTTCACAGATTGGTGTGCTCAAAAATGAGAATCCGCAGATGGCAAACGAAGAAAATAAGGATGCTATTGTTGTCATGAGTTTCGGCACAACCTTCAAGGAATCCCGTCAGAAGACAATCGAGGCTACGGTGGCAGCGATTCAGCAGGCACATCCGGATACTAAGGTCGTCACGGCGTTTACTTCGCATATCATCATCGATCGTATCCAGAAAAAAGAAGGGATTAAGATTCCTACGCCTGAGGCAGCTTTAGCGCAGTTGAAAGAAGAGGGCTATACGCGTATTGCACTGACTTCCCTTGATGTCATCCCGGGTATGGAATATGGCTATGACAAGGCTATTTTCAATGAATACAAGGATCAGTTCAAAAAGATGACGCTTGGTACTTCTCTGATGTACTGGATGGGGCAGGAGAACCAGAGCGATGATATTGCGGAGGCAATGAATGCACTGAAGACACAGTTCCCGAAGATTGGCAAGCAGGATGCCATCCTCATCATGGCACATGGTACGCCGGATCCGTCCAATGCCTATTATGCGGTAATTCAGGATCGTCTTGATCAGATGAAGCTGGGCAATGTATTTATTTATACAGTTGAAGGCTGGCCGAGTCTTGAAACCATCATGCCTGAGCTTAAGGCAAAGGGTGTCAGGAACATTACGCTGATGCCGATGATGATGGTCGCTGGCGATCATGCGAATAACGATATGGCTGGTGCAGATAAGGATTCACATAAATCCATTCTGGAAGCAAATGGATTCAAGGTTACACCGTACATTCACGGCATTGGTGAGAATCAGGCAATCCGTGATCTCTTCGTGAAGAGAGCCAATGAATCGTGGGATGCGTTGCAGGCAAAATAAGAACGGCGAATCGGATTGTATTTGCATGGAGAGAGTCTCTGCCGATTGGTGGAGACTTTTTTTTGCTGGAAAGGGATTTTGGATATGAAAACGGAAAAGAAGCTGCTTCTGTCAGTTCTGCTGGCAGTTTGTACGACAACGCTGTCTGCTCAGGCAGCAGCTGCCGATACAGCACCGGCTGCACAGCCGGAAAAAAAGGAAGCTGCAGAACTCAAAACCGCAGAAGCGGGGGATGCAGTACAGCAGACAGAAGAGAAGAATCATAA
The DNA here is from genome assembly GCA_964611665.1 of uncultured Selenomonadaceae bacterium. Taxonomy (GTDB): domain Bacteria; phylum Bacillota; class Negativicutes; order Selenomonadales; family Selenomonadaceae; genus CAZTAP01. Next base: position 11,415 of record CAZTAP010000032.1, read on the forward strand.
TCTGGGAGAGACTGTCGTTACTGCGCAGCGTGTACGTAAAAGCGAACTCAATACTCCGGCAGCGACAACGGTGCTTACCGCAAAGGATATCAAAAAAGCGGGCTATCGCAATGCGGGTGAGGCCATAGAACAGCAGCTTGGTGCTCTGGGAACCGCCTTTGGCGGCTCCGGCTCGGATTTCGGGGTGACGAACAGCAGCCGGCTGAGCCTGCGCGGTTTTGATGGCGGCACGCTGGTGCTCGTCGATGGCGTACCCATGAATATCAAGGATTCAGCAAGTCTCGATAATATTCCCGTTTCGATGATCGAGCGCATCGAGATTGTCAAAGGTGCAGCGTCGACACTCTATGGCGGTGAGGCCATGGGAGGGGTTGTGAACATCATCCTGAAAAAGCCCTCGGCGGACAAGACTGGCGGTACACTTTCGGTTACGATGGGCAATTATTTGCAAAAGACAGAGGCCAGCTATGCGGACTCCGGGTTTATTTTTGATATTAGCCGCGAATGGTCGAAGAATGTGGCACATTCCAGTGCTTTTGGCGCAGACAAGCTTTCCTGGACGGATTATTGGACGGGCAAAGGACAGAAAAATCGCTTTGGTATGACGGCAAGGCTTAGTGATGAGGTTTTCTTTCACTATAATTATACGGAATCTACGATTACGCATGGAGGCTGGAAGTATCGGACAAGGGCCTTGACAAATCCGACGAGGATTGACTATCGCTACAATGATTATCGTCAGACAGGTGCGTTTCTTTATCAGGGAAAAACGAATGGAATCCGGGCTGTGCTGGGCTATAATTATCGAAAAAGTGATGCCTGGGATCTCATGAAAAATACACGGCTGTCGACGGCAAATACGATTTTTGATACGGAGGTTTTCGATGTGCAAAAGACCTGGCGTTTGGGCGGGGATACGCTGGTTGCCGGCTATACGTATAAACGTGAGGCTGCGGACAACACGGTGAAATCTGCCACGACGATGCGGGCGAGCAACGGGATTTATACGGCCTATACCCGGCAGGTCAGCCCAAAGTTCAGTACGACCTTTGGCCTGCGTGGTGAATTTATTCATGAAAATCATGCAAGCCAGAATGTTTGTCTGCCGCAGCTGCAGCTGGAATACAAACTTGATCGGAATACGGCATGGTATGCGAATATTGGCAGGGCTTTCCAGATGCCAAATGTTGACGATGCCATCAACTATAGCAACAGCGATGGCAGTGCCTTGCGGCCGGAACGCGGCTGGACCTATGAGACAGGATTGAAGCTGAAGCGTGGACAGGATTCCTGGCAGTTCGCGCTGTATCATATGGATATGACGAATAAACTGGGCTGGGCGAAGGATACGGCGGCCAATACTTACTATCCGGTGAATAAGGGAGATTTCCGCAATACGGGATTGGAAATCGAGTATAATCGCCATATCAATGATTGCTGGAATTTACGGCTTGGCGGCAGTATTTCAAATCCGCAGATCAAGGATCCGACGGCAGTGCACAAGGACTGGGTACAGGATTCGGCACGTCTGCAGGGGGTCATTGGTTTGGATTATAAAAAAGCAAAATGGACGGGCAGCATGAATTTCAAGTATCTGGGCGATCGTGAATATTATGCGCCGAGCAACGGCTATGCCCAGGATGTGCCATCGAATGTTCAGCTGAGCCTGAATACGACATATGCCTGCGATGCAGCAAATGAAATCACCCTTGGGATATATAACCTGCTTGGCCGTGATTTGTACTTGTCCAAATATGGAAATCTTGATCTGCCAAGAAATTATCGTTTGACATTCGTGCATAAATTTTAAGGAGGGATTTTTCTGAAGGAAAGAACAGGAAGTATTGTCTGTTTGGTGCTGCTGGTTTTTTGTGCTTTTCTGGGCGGCTGCAAGGAGCCTGCTCCTGCGGTACAACATGGGAGCAGTACAGCTTACCGCGTGACGGACATGCAGGGAACTGTGGTGGATATGCCGGCGAAGCCGCAGCGCATCCTTACGCTTTCGATGAGCACGGATGAAATTATGCTGGGGCTTGTAGAGCCTGAGAAGATGGCGGCGGTGAATCAGCTGCTGGACGATCCGGTCAGTTCGAATGTCACGGAGCTTGCACAAAGGGTGACAAAGCGTATCAGCAACCCAACAGCAGAGCAGGTTGCTGCTCTGCAGCCGGATTTGGTCATTGTACCGGACTGGGGAGATTTATCCATCGTTCCTTCATTGCGGGAGCTTGGAATCAGGGTGGTCGTCTGCAAGGGAGCCGGGAATCTGGCTGAAATCCGGGAAACTATCCTGCTTTTGGCACAGGCTGCAGGAGAGCCGGACAGAGGAAGCCTGCTGCTGCAGAAGATGGACGACAAACTTGCGGCTATCCAGGCACAGGTAGAGAAAATACCGCCTGAACAGCGGAAAACAGTCGTGTTGATTTCCCTGATGAGTGCCTATGGCGGCAGTGGATGCAGTTTTGATGAAGCTTGTCACTATGCGGGAGTCACAAATGGGATGGCGGCAATCGGCATCCAAAACGGGCAGACCATGAGCAAGGAACAGCTGGTCAGGATCAATCCGGATATTCTTTTCCTGCCAACCTATAATAATCATGGCAGCTTTGATGTAGAAGCTTTCCGGGATAAATATCTGAAGGATCCGTCCTTGCAGACCGTCCGGGCGATTCAGGACGGGAATCTGCAGGAGCCTTTTGAAGGCTATATTTATAATTGCTCCCAGGACTTTGTTTTTGGTGTACAGGAAATCGATTATCGTGTCTATGGCGAGGCATTTCGTCAGGATGCACATGAACATTTGTCGGCAATAGAATAATACATAAAGGGGTCAGGAAAAAGATGAGAAATGTATCCGTAAAGTGTATGGAGAAAAAAAGACTTACCGCGCAGATTATGCTGGCTGTTTTCTGCGGCAGCTTCTGCTGCGGTGGTACAGCATTGGCCGCAGATGCGGCCGCCAGTGACGGAGCGGCAGTTCCGTCAGCTGTGCAGGACACTGGAAATGACCTGGGGGAAACGGTAGTTACGGCGGAGAGGATTCCGTCGAAAAAAATGGAGACGCCGGCGAATGCTGTCATCATTACCGCGAAAGAGATTGAGGCAAATCATTACCAGACAGCAGAGGAGGCCCTGCAGCATGTCAATGGTGTCGTCGTCAATACACAGTCGATGGGGGCACAATCCCTGGTTCATTTGAACGGGGATGATCGTGTTGTCATTCTGGTAGACGGACAGCGTATGAACAACGATCAGGGACAGACCGGGCGTGCGAGTGCAGACCTTTCGATGCTGCCATCGGTGAAGAATATCGAACGTATCGAGGTGGTAAAAGGCGGTGCATCGGCAATTTATGGCAGTGATGCAGTAGGCGGCGTCATCAATATCATTACGAAAAAGGGCAAAGAAAGCAAAACGACGCTGGATATGAACACAGGCTCATGGGGGACACATAACTATGAAATCACGAATGAAGGCTCGGATGGAAGCCTGAGCTGGTTCCTGACCGGGGGCGTGCAGAAGCGGGGCTATTTCAGCTATAAGGCCGATGGCAGCAATCATCGCATGCCGGGCAGTGATTATAACAACAACAGCTTCAGCCTGCGGCTGGATGATAAACTGGATGACAGCAGTTCTGTACAGCTGCAGTTCATGCATAAATCCGTAGATGCAGATTCCTATTATTATTCAGGGGGAAGCTTTGTGCAGTCGTACGGGCAAAATGAGCTGTTCAATAATTTAGGGATAAGCTACAACTTTAAGGAAAATCAAAAGGCTCCGGGCTTTGTACGTTATTTTGATCATTATAAGTCGGCAAATTTCAGCGGCCATTATCATACCAGACTATATGGAATCGACTGGCAGGATGGCTGGCAGCTGGATCCGAACAATCAGCTCATCGCAGGCCTGGAGTGGCACGAAAGCAAATCATCGAATACAGCAAGCGGGTACGAGGATAAAGAAATCACGAATAAGGCAGTCTATTTGCAGGATACGATGAAGCTGGGCAGTAAATGGACCTTTGTTCCAAGCGTGCGCATGGATCATCATAATATGTTCGGTACGCATTGGACCCCAAAAGCAGCTTTGAATTATCGCGCAGATCAGGCTACACAGCTGTATGCTTCCTGGGGACGGGTGTATAAAGCACCAAATGCAGATGATTTGTATTATGTTTCAACCTGGAGCTTTCCGGGCTATGGCTCGGGCGGAAGCTATGGAAATCCAAACTTGCAGCCGGAGACAGGGCATACCGAGAGCATTGGCATCAATCATGTCTTTGACAGCAGGACGAGCATTTCAGCGAGCCTCTTCAATACGGAACTGCATGATGCAATCGACTGGTATACAACGGATTATGCGAATTATTACGCGGCCAATATTGCTGCGGAAAAAAAGCATGGCTTTGAGCTGACCTTCCAGAAAAAGGTTACGCCTGTATGGAGCTATGATGCCGGCTATTCCTATATTCATACGGAAACCAGTGATCCTAATAACTCAACCGTGGTAGCCTATATCAATAATAACAGCCAGCCGAATGGTTATCGTCTGGGTATTCATTATCAAAAGGGAGCCTGGAAAGCAAATCTGCTGGGGACAATGGGCAGCGGCCTGAATGAACGTTATTATGCGGGACGCAGCTATGCAGTCTGGGATTTCAATGTCAGCTATGCAGTTGACAAGCAGACAACGATGTATTTTAAGATAAATAATTTTACCAATCAGGCATATTCTGCTTATGCCGGGACAAAATATCCTGCTCCGGGACGTTTCTTCCAGGTGGGTGTAACCTACAGTTTCTGATGTCTGACGGCTCCGGCAGCATGATTTTCTGCTGCTGTCCGCAAAGGGCATGGCGTCTGCCCTGCTTTTTGCGGAGGTCAGAACAGGGGATAAAGGGTGAAATTATGAGTGAAGAAATGTTAAAGGCTGAAAAGCTGCAGGCGGGCTATAACCGCCATGCAGTATTGAAGAATGTTTCCTTTTCTGTGCAAAAGGGAGAAATGCTGGGCATCATTGGTCCGAACGGTGCGGGGAAAAGTACGCTTTTACGTACTCTGAGGGGAATGCTTCCCTGCTTGTCCGGTTCAATCCGTTTGCAGGACAGGGATATCCGTACGTTATCGGAAAGGGAGTTTGCCCGGCGGGCTGCTTATCTCCAACAGCAGCTCAATCTTTCCTTTGGCTATACGGCAAGGCAGATTGTACTTGCTGGCAGGTATCCTTATCTTTCCTGGTGGCAGCGTGAAGGAAAAAAGGATGAAGAAATCGTGCAGGCCTGTATGGACTATACTGGTGTAGCACGGCTGGCAAATAAACCAATGCAGGCGATGTCCGGTGGTCAGCGTCAGCGTGTGCTGCTTGCCAAGGTACTCGCACAGCAGACACCATTGCTTTTTCTGGACGAACCGGCTACGGGGCTTGATCTTGTTTATCAGGAGGAGATTTTCCGGTTTTGCCGTGAGCTTTGTGCTGCAGGAAAAACCGTCCTGATGGTGGTACATGAGCTGAGTCTGGCAGCCAGATTTTGTTCCAGACTGCTGCTGATTGCCAAGGGCAAGCTGACTGCAGATGGTGCACCAGCAGAGGTCATGCAGGAAAGCAGGCTGAGTATGGCCTATGATGTGCCGATTCGTGTACTTGAGAATCCGCTGAGCGGTCATGCCGATATTTTTACCGAACAGGAAGACACGACAGAGCATCAAAGACTGCTGGAACGTATTTTGGACTGCAGGGAGGAAGAGAGATGAAGAGAGTCCGGAACTTTTCTTTTTTTGTTTTTCTGCTGCTGGCTGCGGTGGGCGGTGTGAGCCTGTTTTCCTTGAGCTGCGGGCAGTTTGAGCTTTCAGCAGGTACAGTGCTGGCATCCTTTAGTCAGTATTTTGGACTGCCGTTTTTGTCAGGAACTGTGGTGACGCCTGAACAGCAGGCGGTGCTTTGGCATATCCGGCTGCCGCGTACACTTGTCGGGCTGCTGACGGGTGCTGCACTGGGGGCCTCCGGCGCAGTGCTGCAGGGAATTTTCAGCAATCCTCTGGCAGATCCGGGAATCATCGGGGTTTCGAGTGGGGCCTCGGTAGGAGCTATCCTGGCGATTGCGCTGGGCTTTACGAGCACGAGCATGCTGGCTCTGCCAGCCGCTGCATTTTTGGGAGCTCTGCTGGCGGTAGGTCTGACCGTCTCGCTCTCCTGGCGTCATGGCCGCATTCCTGTAATGACATTGCTGCTTTCCGGTGTAGTCGTAGGGATGTTTCTTGCAGCGGTTACCGCTGCAATCCTTACCGCATTGAATGAGCAGAAGATGCAGCAGTATCTTTTCTGGACAATCGGCGGCCTTGACTATCGGCGCTGGGAGCATGTATTTTTGGGAATCGGGCCGATCAGTGCAGGACTCATTCTCATGCTGGCTTTGTCGCGGCAGCTGAATATTCTCGTACTTGGTGAGACGGAAGCACGGGCAGTCGGAATGCCCGTGGGGTTTTACCGGTTTTTCCTGCTGGCGGTTGCTTCGCTGACAACAGCAGCCGGTGTATGCATCAGCGGGAATATTGGCTTTGTCGGACTCGTAGTGCCGCATATGATGCGCCTGCTGACCGGACCGGATCATCAGCGCCTGCTGCCGGCAAGCATGCTGGCAGGTGCGGCATTTTTGGTTTTTTGTGATGCTTTCGGACGGATCCTTCTGCCAACGGTGGAAATTCGCGCGGGCATTATGACCGCGTTCATTGGCACACCGTATTTTCTCTATTTGCTGAGGAAAAGCCGCAGTCTGCATCAAGATTGAGTTTGGAGGAATAGGAATGGAATATATAACAACTGGTATGGAATTTTTTCATAAGGGCGGACCGATTATGTACGTGCTTTTGTTCTGCTCGGTTTTTGTTGCTGCTATCGGTATTGAGCGCAGTCTGTATTTTTCCAGGGCAGATACCGGGCGCGCTTTTGCCCGCAGGTTTTATATGCTGATGGCCAATGAAAAGCTGGCTGAAGCAATCGGACTTGCGCAGGAGGCGCGTGGTGATCTGGCAGATCTGCTGTATACATCGATGAAGAAATGTACAGGTACCTCAAAGGAACTTTCTGCTTATATGGAAATACAGTCCGGGATTGCAATATCCAAGTTCCGCAACCGGCTGTATTATTTGAATGTCATTGTTACCATGGCACCGTTATTGGGCCTGCTTGGGACGATCAGCGGCATGATTTCAGCATTCAGTGTATTCAATCTGGAATCCGGACAGGCATCGGCAATCACTGGCGGTGTAGGTGAGGCTCTGATTGCGACAGCTATGGGGCTTTGCGTAGCAATTATTGCGCTGGCGGTACATGCTTATTTCGCGCAGCGTATCGAAAATATCGTTACGGATATGGAACAGTGCTTCTCGCTGGTCGAGGCACAGCAGGCTTCGCTGGCAAAGCAAATGGAAGGGCTGGTGCATTGATATGCGTCTGCGTGACAGAAGGAGCTTTTCCAAACCGGAAATCATCATTATTCCGATGATCGATATTATGTTCTTCTTGCTGGTGTTTTTTATGATGAGCACGCTTTATATGGTGAATCTTAAGACAGTAGATGTCAATATGCCGCAGGCTGAACATGCGGAGACACAGATGAATGTGACTTATCTGGTTACGATGAAGAAGGATGGATCGCTTTGGCTGGAAGATCAGCAAATCAGTGAAAAGGTCTTATTGGAACGTGCAAGGGCAGAGAATAAACGAAATCCAAAGTTCTCGCTCGTTCTGCGTGCCGATCAGGATATCGATTATGGCATGGTCATCGGGCTTTTGGACAAGTGCAAAGGCGCCGGGATTACACGTTTTGGACTTGCTGCTGATTCTGCCGGGGGGAAATGATATGGCTGCAGAGCAAAGAGATAAATATAAAGCGCTGGGACTATCTGTTTTGCTGCATCTGATTATTTTTGCTGCAGCAGCATTGAGCGGGTTTTTTGTTTTATTGAAGCCGCAGAATGCTGAGCAAAATATCCAGGTCGTTGTTTATGATGAAGATAGTCCGGGAGAGGGCAGTGCCGGCGGGGGATCGGAACCTGCAGTTCCGCCTGTGCCGACGGCGGATGCCATTGTAATTCCGGATAAGACCGTTTTGCCGGAGATCCACGAGGAATATACGAAGGAACCCGAAAGGCAGCAGAATTATCGCGAAGTACATGAAGGAAATGTATTTGGCCGCGGCGGTGCCGGGAATGGCACCGGAGTTGGCACAGGAAATAAAAATGGTCCGGGTGATGGGAATGCAGCAGGCGGCAGTCAGGCATCAGCAGCGAAGCCGGCAGCTCCAGCACCTGTGGTACCGGCTTCTGTGCCAGCACCGCCGCCTCCACCGCCTGCGCCAAAGCAGCGTGTACAGGCAACCTGCATTGGGACTGCCATGCCAGTCTATCCGGCTGATCTGCAGGAAGAGGGGGTCGAGGGAGCAGTTACCGTCAAGATCTATGTTGACACAGATGGCTCAGTTGAGCGTGTCGAGGTGACCGGGTCTTCTGGTTATGGTGAGCTGGATAATGCTGCGGCAGCAGCTGCTGCAAGGTTCCGTTTTTCTGCAAGTGACAGTAAAGGATATTGGACAAAGACGTTTGTTTTTCGGTTGACAGGAGAGTAAGGGCATGCTGGAATTAGTGAATTTATCAAATGCTTCCTTTGATACGGAGAATTTGCTGCAGGGAGACGGAAAGAAGCTCCAAATTTTGCTGGAACAATACCGCTTGGATGGTATTGAGCTGATGCTTTGTGAGCCCTGGGATCCTGTATTGCATCCGGCAAAGGATATTCAGGGCGTCCATCTGCGTTTCTGGCCGAATTGGCTGGATTTCTGGCGGGGAGATCAGGCGGCATTGCTGCAGGAATTCGGCAGCGAAGCTGCATGGCGGCAAACGTACGGGAATTCGCGGGAGGCCTGGCTGGAAGGCTATCGGGAAAACATCCGGGCAGCGGTACGATGCGGGGCAAACTATGTGGTATTCCATGTGGCACAGGCCCGTACCTCGGAAATCTATACGCGGCAATATGATGTGACCGATGAGGAGGT
>CAZTAP010000033.1:0-20231 GCA_964611665.1 uncultured Selenomonadaceae bacterium
TATCAATAAAAGAAGCTTTGCAGATTCGTGATATTTCATCTGCAAAGCTCTTTTTATGACGAACGATAGCAATCCGCACAATAAACATTGTAGGAGAACTCCAATTGCCGGATTCTTCGCTTGTTTGCCAAAAATATTTCTGCTGAAGCAAAGCATGATATCCAGTTCATCATTGTCAACCGCTAAACCTTTGCCCCGTATTTCTATATAAAAAAACAGCCATCAAACGATGACTGTCAAGCTGCGAAAATGGTGCTCGAACTGGGACTCGAACCCAGGACCCCCGCCATGTGAGGGCGATACTCTAACCGGCTGAGCTATCCGAGCATTTTCTGTAACACAAGAACTATTATACACCCTGAGCACAAAAATTTCCATATTTTTTGCTTATTCAAGGAAAATTCCTCTCAGATTTCTCCGAGAGGAATTTTCTCGTATCATTTCTTGTCTTTTTCATCCGGCGAATCAGCTGGACGATTGCCTTCATGGTCCTGTTTCTTGACATAGCCGCACCAGCCTGCATTGCACTCCCAGGTTCCATCCTGCTTGTCCTCCGGCTTGGATTTCTCATCCGGTGCATCTGCCGGGCGATTGCCCTCATGACCCTTGTCTTTTACATAGCCGCACCAGCCTGGCGTACAGGTCCATTTGCCTTGTTCGTCTTTTTTCTTCTCTTCGTCGCTACTCATTATTTTGTCACTCCCTTCCGAAATTGCACGAAATATCGTGTTGTATTAATATTACAATGTTTCTGGAGATTTTGCAAATGAAGAAATATTATAACAATAAAGCCTTCCTGCAAAAGCAGGAAGGCCTGTATATACTTAGAATGTGGCGTTAACAGAATTCGAACCAATGACCTGCTCGATGGCAGCGAGACACTCAGGCCACATGTTTATCCGTATAATTCACCACTGCGATCTCTGTAAGCGAATGACGCAAAGAGCCTACAATTTTTTCAATCTGCTTTGCCACGGTATCACTATAGGAAACTTCGCCGCATTGCGTACAGACCTGTGATGGAACATTTTTGATAATGACAATTGAACCTTCAAGATCAACCATAAACGTTGTATTTTTATCTTCCATATTTCCCTTGCACATAAAACACGTCATGATGAACACCCCTTCCGTGTCTTCAAATCTGCTTCCCACTTATCCCGAGTCGGATAATATGCAGTAATAATCCAAACATCCTGAACCGCAAGCCCGCACACTACATGCAAATATCTCGTCTGTAATGTTACCCCCAAAATCAAATAGCTCGGATACGGATAATCATTTGGATAGGACTCTATAATTTCTCCACTTTGCACAGCATCAATCACATCAGCCAGAACAATCCCACGCTGTAATAAACGCGTTAAACTGTGGTTTGTCCAACGCAGTTTTCCATCGCCGCAAAGCTTCTTAATTTTCTGTAAATCTATATCATTCATTACCCCTGCTCCTACTCATTTTTATTCCAATATATCATACTTGCAGGTAAAATCTATACGAAAAACCCTCCCGCTGAGCAGAAGGGCTTCAAACGACACCAACATGATGTCCTTATTTATAAAATGGTGGGGTTAACAGAATTCGAATCTGTGACCTCCTCGATGTCAACGAGACACTCTAACCAACTGAGCTATAACCCCAAGAACAAGATATATTATACAGGATAACAGTTATATTTGGCAAGTATTTTTTTTACAAAAAACTAAGGAACATCCTTTCATCTTTTTTCATAAGCACTTAACAAAATACCTTGCTATCGCGTATAATGAAAGCAGACTCGTTTTATCGGAAAGAAGGTTATTTGTTAATGAAAGATTTACTTGATGTACATATGCATACACTCGCCAGCGGCCATGCTTACAGCACGCCGCGTGAGATGGTCGCGGCCGCGCGCCGGAAGGGACTGCAGCTCATCGGCATGTCTGAGCATGCTCCTCATATGCCGGGCACCTGCAATGAATTTTATTTCTGCAACTTCAAGGTCATCCGCCCGGAGAAACCCGGCATTGAAATCATCATGGGCGCGGAGCTCAACATCATCGACTTTTCCGGCAGCACCGATCTGTCAGAAAACATGCTGAAACGCCTGGACTATGCCATCGCGAGCCTGCATGAGCCCTGCATCGAATACGGTACCAAAGAACAGCATACCGCAGCCATGATTGGCGCCATGCGCAGCCCGCATGTCAAAATCATCGGCCATCCGGATAACGGCTGCTATCCCGTTGACTATGAGGCTGTCGTAAAAGCCGCCAAAGAATATCACGTACTGCTGGAAATCAACAACAGCTCCTATGATCCGCGTTCAAGCCGCATCCACTCCCGTGAGAACGCACTGGAAATGCTGCGCCTCTGCAAAAAATATGAGGTCTCTGTCATCATGGACAGCGATGCACATATCGATCTCGATGTCGGCAGCCACGAGCGCTCGCTTGAAGTCATCGCCGCTGCTGATTTCCCGGAAGAGCTCGTCGTGAATACAGATGTTGCAAAGTTTAAGGCTTTTCTGGCATAAAACAGCAGCTGGTCCGGCAAATTGTGCGTACAGTCCGGACATCCGTTATTTTCATGGACAAAACTGCTTCCTCCAGGCTGACATGTCAGCTGTCCGTCCGCCAGCCATGTACAAATACAGGAAATATTATCCTGTACTTAATTTTTTATAGAGAAAAGCCCGTTTACTTGTTTTTATTAAGAAAAATATTCGGTGATTTTGTTTTTTCACCTAATATTATAAGGTTTTTTGTGAATCCCCTGTTTGACGGGGATTTTTTTCTTTCTTATAATGAATGCAGACTTTATTATAAGAAACGGGTGGAATCATGAATTTATTTCGTACAAAAAGCATTGAACAAATGCGCTCTATGGCTGCTGCATCGGGGATGGTAAAGAGCCTGGGCGCTTTTGACCTCATCCTGCTTGGCATTGGCTGTGTCATCGGCACAGGAATCTTCGTCCTCACAGGCGTTGCCGCTGCCAAGTATGCAGGCCCGGCGGTAACGATTTCCTTTATTATTTCCGGTCTGGCTTGTGCGCTCGCAGGACTTGCCTATGCCGAATTTTCGTCCATCGTGCCAGCTTCCGGCAGTGCGTATACCTATACCTACGCATCTCTGGGCGAGTTCATTGCTTTCCTGGTCGGCTGGAACCTTATCCTGGAATATACGGTCACGGCAAGCGCGGTGGCATCCGGCTGGTCCGGCTATGTCGCAGGACTTTTTCAATCTGCAGGCGCAGCACTTCCTGCCGCCCTTACCCATGTACCGGCAGACGGCGGCATCATCAACCTGCCTGCCATCCTGATCACGCTGCTGCTGTCATTCTTCCTGATCCACGGCACACAGGAAAGCACGAAGCTCAACCGCATCCTCGTATTTGTGAAGCTTGCTGCTGTCCTGATTTTCCTGCTGCTTGCTGGTCCGCACGTCGAAACGACCAACTGGGAACCATTCATGCCGTTTGGTTTCTCCGGTGTCGCAGGCGGCGCAGCTATCGTTTTCTTTGCTTATATCGGCTTCGATGCCGTAGCGACCTCTGCAGAGGAATGCAGGAACCCTTCCCATGACCTGCCGATCGGCATCATCGGTTCACTCATCATCTGTACTGCGCTCTATGTCATCGTAGCTGCTGTACTCACTGGCGTTGTTCCTTACACGGAGCTCAACAGTCCGGAGCCGGTCGCTTTTGCCCTGCGCTATATCGGCTATAACATCGGCTCTGCCATCGTTGGTGTCGGCGCCATTGCCGGTATCACGACAGTGCTCCTCGTGCTGCTCTATGGACAGGCACGTATTTTCTTTGCGATGAGCCGTGATGGCATGGTTCCGGCAAAGATCTGCAAAATCCATGAACGCTATAAGACACCTTATATCGTTACGATTTTCGGCGCAATTTTCGTTTCCCTTATCGCAGGCTTTGCCCCCATCGGAGTCATTGCTGAAATGGCCAATATCGGCACGCTCAGTGCCTTCCTCATCGCAGCGATCGGCGTCATGGTACTGCGCCTCACCAAGCCGGACCTGCCGCGCACTTTCCGCTGTCCAGCGGTCTGGCTCGTCGCCCCGATGGCAGTGCTTGCCTGCGGCTATCTCATGTACAATCTTCCCTGGGAAACCTGGGTACGTTTCTTCGTCTGGTGTGCTGTTGGCTGCATGGTGTATTTCGGCTACAGCTACAAACACAGTACCCTGGCTAAAAAAACCGAGCCTGAGGCTGCGCTTTCAGCAGAGGTAAAATAAACAGCCGATACACATAAAACAAAATCAGCCCCCATCCGCATAAAGGAATCTATGCGGATGGGGGCTTTTCGTTCTGTACAGGCATGCTCTGCCTCAGCCTGCAATCCCAGGATGCGTCATTTGCTTCGGAGAAAGAAGCTGCTGCATCTCGGCTTTTGTCAGCAGGCCTTTTTCCAGGATGATCTGCCGGATCGGCCGTCCTGTCATATAGGCCTCCTTCGCCAGCATCGCAGAGTTCTCATAACCGATGTGCGGCAGCAGTGCAGTGACGATGCCTACGCTTTTATCCAGCCATTCCTCACACTGTTTTTCATTTGGCTGCATATCAATGAGCAGTTTATCGACAAAAGTATTGACCGCATTCGTCAAATACGTAAAAGAGTTAAACAGATTGAACGCCATGATCGGCTCCATGACATTGAGTTCGAACTGGCCGTTCTCGACTGCCAGGCTGATGGCCAGATCGTTGCCAATGACCTGATAGCAGCTCTGATCAAGGACTTCAGCAATGACGGGATTGACCTTGCCAGGCATGATAGACGAACCAGGCTGCCGAGCCGGAAGTTTGAGCTCATTGAAGCCGCAGCGTGGACCGGAAGCCATCATGCGGAAATCATTCGCCATTTTGATGAGCACAAGTGCCGTGACCTTCATCGCAGCGGAAACATCGGCAAAGCCATCCGTATTATTCGTTGCATCGATCATATTCTCTGCTGTTGTATAGGTCTCCCCCGTGACCTCGGTGAGTTTCTCTGCCACAATCCGGATATATTCCGGTTCAGCATTCAGTCCCGTACCAACAGCCGTACCGCCCATATTGATGATATGGATGCCCGCAGCAGCATGCTCGATGCGGCCAATGCCCCGCCGCACAGAAGATGCATACGAGGCCATTTCCTGCCCGAGCGTGATAGGTACCGCATCCTGCAGATGGGTACGGCCCATTTTCAGGATATCTTTGTATTCTCCAGCCTTCTGATCCAGCTCAGCAGCAAGCCGCGCAAGAGCAGCCATGAGCTTTTTACTCTTACCGCTGACACAGACCTTGATGGCTGTAGGGAGGGAATCATTCGTGGACTGCGCCATATTCGCATGGTTATTCGGTGAAACAATGTCATAACTTCCTTTCTGCTCACCCATAAGTTCCAGTGCACGATTGCAAAGAACCTCATTGGTATTCATATTGATGGAGGTACCTGCACCTCCCTGAATGGGATCGACAGGAAACTGATCCAGCAGTCTGCCCGCGATGATTTCATCTGCAGCCTGTACAAGCCGCTCACCGATTTCCGGCTTCAGCCGCCCTGTCAACATATTGGCAAGTGCCGCAGCCTTTTTGACTTTGGCCATTGCCTGCACGAAGTCCGGATCCAGTGTCTGCCCGGTGATATGGAAATTCTCTATAGCACGCATGGTCTGTACGCCGTAATAAACCTCATCCGGTACCTGTAATTCTCCCAAAAAATCATGTTCTGTTCTCAATGCTGTTCACATTCCTTTCCTGCAGGCCGGAAGTTTCCCCAGCGCACTGCTCAACAATATTCTTCATCAAATACGCTCAGAACTGCCGCACGAGCTCTTTGAAGACCCTGCCGCGTTCCTCATAGCCGCTGAACATATCGAAGCTTGCACAAGCCGGCGAAAGCAGGACGACCTGCGGCGCTCTGGACAGATCATGGGCAAGCTCTACCGCCTTCTCCATGGAATAGCCGGCTTCATGGATATGCTCCGCAGCAAAGCCCTGCTGCAATGCAGCCTCCCTGAAGCGTGCTGCAGCATTGCCAAGCAGGATCAGTTCATCCACACGCCCGACAGCCAGCTGCATGAAGTCCGTAAGATCGGTCATCTTGTCATCTCCGCCAGCCAGCAGCACGATATGTCCCGCAAAGGTTTCCAGCGCTTTGATCGCCGAATCCGTATTTGTCGCCTTGGAATCATTATAGTATGCCACGCCATCGATCGTGCATACGGGCTCAATGCGATGCTCCACGCCCGGAAAGCTTTTCAGTACCCCGATCATGGCTCTGATATCCACCCCGGCCAGAAAGGCTGCACCCGCAGCTGCCAGTGCATTTTCTACATTATGGCTTCCCTTGATGCCGAGCTCATCCGCCCGGCAGAGCGGCCAGGTTTTGCCCTGCCAGCGGATGAACAGGCGGCCATTTTCCAGACAGGCTCCTTCAGTAAGCTTTTTCTGCCGGCTGAAAAAGAAAATCGTACTCTGGGCGCGTTCCGCCATCGCACGTGTATGCGGATCATCATAATTGAGAACAAGATAATCCTCCTTCGTCTGCCTGGCAAAAATCTTCTCCTTGGTTTGCTGATAGACTGCCAGCGAGCCATGACGCACCACATGATCCGGTGTAACGTTCAGCACAGCTGCAATCTTTGGCCGAAAGTC
Organism: uncultured Selenomonadaceae bacterium; assembly: GCA_964611665.1. Taxonomy (GTDB): domain Bacteria; phylum Bacillota; class Negativicutes; order Selenomonadales; family Selenomonadaceae; genus CAZTAP01. The sequence continues at coordinate 6,640 of CAZTAP010000033.1, forward strand.
CACGGCTGCCTCCAGCTGATAACTGGAAATTTCTGCAACGGTACAGCCTTCATGGCCGACACGCATGACTTCCTCACAAAGCGGAACACCAATATTGCCGCCCACCCCGGTATGTTCCTGCCCATATTTGGTCTGCAGCAGCAGTCCAAGCAAGGTGACCGTCGTCGTCTTGCCATTGGTCCCGGTCACGGCATAGATTGGAGCTTTTGCCAGACGGTAAGCAAGCTCAATCTCACTGATGACCTCGATACCGCGTGCAATTGCCGCCTGGATCAGCGGAATACACACAGGCACAGCCGGAGATACCACCACCAGAGAGACGCCATCCAGCTGCTTTTCCTGCTGTTCACCCAGCAGGATACGGACACCAGCCGCACGCAGCTCCGTAAGATCAACGGCAAGATCCTTCGCCTGTTTTGCATCACTCAGCGTCGTCTCTGCCCCCAGGCTTTGCAGCAGTCTGGCTGCCGCCAGCCCGCTGATGCCCGCGCCCAGTACCAGGACTTTTTCCTGCTTAAATTCCAATTTTATCTGCCTCCTGATAATCTACCTCTTCACCGTTTTTCTCATGTACAACGACAGCATCCTGATATTCAAAGCATTCCTTCGCCACATCCTTATTCAGCCAAAGCAGGCAGATCAGATTCGGGATGATCATCAGTCCATTCATCGTATCCGAGAAATTCCAGACAACCTCCAGCGTTGTCGTTGCACCAACAAAGGTGATGAGCGAATAGAAAATACGATAGGACATGATTGCCTTGCGGTCACTGATCAAATATTCCAGCGCCTTTTCCCCATAATATTCCCAGCCAAGGATTGTAGAGAAAGCAAAGAGCACCAGAGAAATCGCAACAATGAATTTTCCATAAGCCCCAAAGACCGTACTGAACGCAGCGATTGTCAGCTGCGCACCATTCAGCAGCTTGCCGGTAGCAGGATCCGTCATTCCCAGCACACCAGAAGAAGCAATGACCAGCCCGGTGAGCATGCAGATGATGATCGTATCGAAAAAGGTACCCGTCATATTGACATAGCCCTGACGCGATGCATGGTCTGTACGCGCTGCAGCTGCGGCAATCGGTGCAGAGCCAAGCCCTGCTTCATTGGAGAATACGCCGCGCGCTACGCCCCAGCGCATGGAGGTCAGCATCGAAGCAACAATCGAGCCGCCTACGCCGCCCGCCACAGAATCAACAGAAAAGGCCATGCGGAAAATCTCAGCCAGCCCGGCAGGCAGAGCAGCGATATTCACGATGATCACGATAAGGGTCGTAACAAAGTAAAAGACAGCCATGAACGGAACAATGACACTGGAAACCCGCCCGATGCTATGGATGCCGCGCACCAAAACAGAAAGAGAGCACAGCGTGATGATCCCGCCGACCACCCAGGTCGGAATGGCAAAACTTGTAAAAAGAGCCGTCGAAATAGAATTGGCCTGTGTCATATTGCCGATGCCAAAGGATGCAAGCACGACAAACGTGGCAAACAACGCGGCCAGTCCATGTCCAATATATTTGTTATGGATGCCATTCTTCATCGCATACATCGGCCCGCCAGCCATTTCGCCGATGCTGTTCTTTTCCCGATATTTTACAGCCAGTACAGATTCCGCATATTTCGTAGAAAGACCGAACAAAGCACTGATCCACATCCAGACCAGGGCTCCCGGACCGCCAAGCACCATGGCCGTAGCCACGCCTACGATATTGCCGGTACCGATGGTAGCTGACAAAGCCGTCATCAGTGACTGGAACGGCGAGATATCGCCCGTATGCTGATCCCGCTTGGAAAAGACCATGCGCAGCGCGTAGCCCAGGTTGCGCCAGGGCAGGAACTTCAGCCGCACCGTCAGGAAAATACCGGTTCCCACCAAAAGAACCAGCATGACCGGTCCCCAGACAAAATTATTTACATCTGCCAGTAATTTTGATATATCCATTTTCATAACCTCCTCATATATGCAGCTCTATCTCTTCTCTGCCAGAACCTCCGCCAGGGATGCAATCTGAATGCCTTCCTGCTGCAAGGCTCTGCTGATTTTCTGCGCGAACAGGACCGCCTTGGGCGAATCTCCATGCAGGCAGATACTATCCGCCTGTACGGGAATTTCCCGGCCGGTAACGGCAGTTACCCGCTGCTGCCGGACCATCGAGAGAACACGCGCAATGGCCTCCTGCTCATCGGTGATCATCGCGCCAGGCTTTGTACGCGCCACCAGCGAGCCATCCTCCTCATAGGCGCGGTCAGCAAAGACCTCGCTGGCTGCCTGCAGCCCGGCTTTCCTGGCAGCGGACAGCAGCCTGGAGCCGGAAAGCCCCAGCAGGATCAGCGTCGGATCGACAGCCTGGATAGCAGAGCAGATGGCATCTGCCATCCCTTCATCCTGTCCGGCCATATTGTACATCGCACCATGCGGCTTGACATGCTGCAGCCGAAGCCCCTTTGCTTTGCAGAACGCCTGCAGTGCACCGATCTGATAAATGACCATCGCACGCAGCTCATCCCGGGAAACCTGCAGCCTGCGCCGGCCAAAACCAACAAGGTCCGGAAAGCCCGGATGGGCACCGATTGCTGCCTGATGCACCTTGCAAAGCTCCGTGGTCTTCTCCATGACCAGCGGATCTGCCGCATGGAATCCACAGGCCGCATTCGCTGAAGAAATATAGGGTACGATTTCCTGATCCATGCCGCATGTATAATTGCCAAAACTCTCACCCATATCGCAGTTCAAATCCACCTTCAGCATGATGAGCAGCCTCCTTAATATTTCAAATTAACGTTTTTCACATCGGTAATCAGCATATGTCCGGGTGCATGGGTAATGACGAACTCCGGCCTGGAGCTCATGATGATATTTTGCGGCGTTACGCCGCAGGGCCAGAACACCGGCACTTCGCCGGGCCGGATTGTGACCATCTCACCATAGTCCGGATGTTCCAGGTCCGTGATGCCGATTGCTTCCGGCGCACCGATCTGGATGGGTGCACCATGGACCTTGGGCATCTGTCCCGTAATGAGCACCGCCTTGGGAATGAGCTCATAGGGTATCGGCCGCATGGAAACGACCAGATTGCCATGAAAAATCCCTGCTGGCTTACAAGGAATATTCGTATTGTACATGGGAACATTTTTTCCCTCTTCAATCTGCCGCACCGGAACATCCGCTGCCAAAAGCTCTCCTTCAAAAGAGAAGCTGCAGCCAATCAGAAAGCTCACAAAATCCTTGCGCCAGAACTTCACGACATCCGTATATTCTCCAGTGAGCACCCCATGTTCGTAAATTCGGTATTTCGGCAGATCCGTCGCAATATCTGCGCCCGGAGCAATCTGCTGCAGCAGGCGTGAGCCCGTATCGCTGACCTCCAGCAAAGGACAGGGCCGGGGATTCCGCTGCGTGAACAGCAGGAAATCATAGGCGATATCCCTTGGCAGCGTGACAAGGTTCGCCTGCGCATAGCCATTGCAAAGACCAGAGGTCTGCCCCGTAAAATGCCCCTCCCGAATCTGTGCCCTTACGGCAGCAGGCTCCGCTTCCCGATAATCCATAATCTATGCACTCCTTTCCTTTGTCGTGTACAATTCCTGCGCTGCCTCCGCGGAAAGCCGCCTGAACCGCACCGTATTGCCGGGCCGCAGCTGAGCCAGCCGCGGCAGATCGAACGACAGCACCGTTGCAAGCTTCGCATAGCCGCCTGCTGTCTGATGATCTGCCATCAGCAGAATCGGCTTGCCGGAAGAAGTAATCTGGACCGAGCCAAAAACGATACCGTCCGAGACGATATCCGTCCCGTCCAGACTCGCAACAGCAGGCCCGTCCAGGCGCATGCCCATGCGGTCACTGTCCGGCGATACCTCATACTCCTCCTGCAGAAAGGCTGCAATGCCCTCTGCGGTAAAATACTCTGCCTGTGGTCCCAGGATCACCCGTACAACGGCATGCTCCGGATAGTCCGGCAAAGACATGCTGCGCACAGCCGCCGGCAGTTCTGCGGCCGCAATCATCCGGACCGGCAATAGATCTCCTGCCTTCAGCGCTCTTCCTTCCAGCCCGCCGAGCCTGCATTTCAGATCCGTTGAGCGGCTGCCCAGCACAGACGGGACATCAATGCCGCCGCGCACAGCGATATAGCCGCGGCAGCCGGAAAGCGCCATCCCCATGGACAGGATCTGGCCCGGCTGTACAGCAATTGCCTGATAGCGCGGCACAGGTACACCATCCAGCTTCGCCTGCATATCGGCACCAGTCAGCGCCAGTACAGCTGCCTCCCCAAATTTCAGGGTTGGTCCCAGAAAGGTCGCCTCCAGCACGGCACCGCAGTCACCAAGCAGAGCCATCGCTGCATCATAAGCAGCTCTGTCCATGACGCCGCAGGGCCGGATGCCGCTGCTCTGATAGCCAAACCTCCCGGCATCCTGTATTGTCGTGAGCGGCCCCGGTACAATCACCCGAATACTCATTGCCACACCTCCGCTTCTGCATCATACTGCTCATATTCCTCTGGTGTAATGGGCACAAACCGGATAAAATCACCGGCCGCACAGAGAATCGGCTTCTCACGCTCCGGGTCATAAAAGGCCAGCGGTGTCGAGCCGATCAGGCGCCAGCCGCCCGGAGATGCGATGGGATAAACACCAGTCTGACTGCCGCCGATCGCCACCGAACCCGCAGGAATCTCCACCCGCGGCACCTGGAGCCTCGGCACCGCAATGCGCGGATCCAGACCGCCCAGATAGACAAACCCCGGCAAAAAGCCCAGCATATAAACACGATAATCGGTACCCGAATGGATCCTGATGATCTCCTGCGGCGAAAGCCCGGTAAGCTCTGCCATACTCTGCAGATCCTCGCCGTATTTTCCGCCGTAACAGCAGGGTACCTTCCAGATATGCTTTGCAGCGGGGCTCTGCAGCTGTCCCTCCAGCGGGATATGCAGCAGGATCTCCCGAAGCTTCTGCATCGGCAGCACAGCCGGATCATATTCGATCAGCAAAGACCGAAAAGCCGGAACCAGCTCGAGTACACCCGGCAGTTCTTTTTCCGCCAGCTTCTGCTGCAGGAGATTGACCTTCCGGTTCACCTCCTCCGAAATCACATTGCCAAAATCAGCAACCATTGCCCTGTCCCCTGCGGGCAGGATATTCATCTGTTCCATAAACTCCACCTCTTCAAGCGATACGCTTCAGGATGCCATGACCTTCTGAGCGGCTGTCGCTTCCATGAATTCATCGACCAATGCCTTGCGCAGCTTTTCAAAAAGCTCCGGCTGCCTGCCGCCCACCGGCTTGCCATCGACCTGATCTACGCGCAGGCAAAGATTGCTTGAGCTCGTGACCAGCACTTCCTCAGCTGCCATAAGGTCCTCCACCGTGTAAGGCGTCTCACTCACGGCAATGCCCAGTTCCCTGCACTTGCGGATCAGATGGGCCCGCGCAATGCCCGGCAGGATCAGATTGTCGGTCGGAGCCGTATAGAGCTTGCCATCCTTGATGATATGGCAGTTGCTATGCGCACATTCCGTGACGCGCCCGCCCGGACGATAAAGGATGGCCTCCTTGCAGCCTTTTTCCTTCGCATGCTCTGCCGCCATGACCGAAGGAATCAGGTTCAGCGTCTTGATATTGCAATGATAAAATCGTGTATCCTTCTCCGTAATGACCTGAATCGGCGTCGTGCCATCCGAAATTTCGGCCGGAATGAGCATCACCCAGAGATTGCCCGGTCCTGGCGTGAACACATGATTGCGGATGCCCGTGCCGCGCGTGACCTGATAGTAGACGAAAAGATTGCCCGTATCGACCTGCTGGACCAGCTTGTTCAAAAGGTCCCTGAGTTCCTGCTTATTCACCGGCATCACGATATCGAGCAGTGCCGCACTGTTAAAAAAGCGGTCAATGTGCTCATCAATAGCAAAAATATGATAGTTGCGGCAAGGCCCGGCATCATAGACGCCATCGCCAAACCAGTGTACACGGTCATTCATCGGAACCGTCATCTTTTCCAGTTCATCAAATTTTCCATTATAATAGCCAAGATTCTTCATTTTTCTTACCCCTTTCATAAAAGCCTGTTTCCTTAAACAACATATCTTTCCACCAGGCAGAGATTCACTTCATCCTGCAAGGCTTCGACGATTTCCTGCTCTACTTCCTCAGTAAAGCCATCTACATGCGGCACGCGCTCGTGTGTGACCCCGTCGACACTGCCAATGTCCACGGTCTGTACGAGATAGGATGCGATCTCCGGATACTCCGGCAAAAGATGCATCCGGCTCAGGATGGACAGATACGCGGTGATGCCATAGGCTCCCCAATTGGAAACACTCGCAATGACCAGCTGATCTACCGGCACCCTGCAAGGGACAAGGCTCAGCTCCCGCTGAATGACGCTGGCCAGACACCCCATGCCGATCTCATTGCCGCCATCACCAACGCCTACGGTCCTGATGCCGAACTCCTCTGCCATGCAGAAAAGCAGGTCTACCGGCGCATTATGCTCTCGAATGGAAATGCCGCGCATATTCTCATAATCTTCGCGCAGATTGATGCCGCAGCGTTCGATGGAAATCATGCCGGACGGCTGGTATTCAGCAATCAGCCTGCGGAAATACGCCTCACTATCCCCCACCTCAGCGGAAACGACCGTCAGGTTCCGGATCGTGAACAGCTTCGCATAGGCCGCATCGGTAATGATGACCGGCTGGAAGCCAAGACCTTTCAGTGCGCCTGCCAGAACCGCAGTACCCGCCGGTCCATCTGTTTCCGGAAACCCGGCCACATAAAACCCTGTGGTCATAAAGACCACGCCTCGTTTCCAGGACATGATCTCTTCCGCTGCACATCTGCAATAGTCAGCCTGCAGATAATCCTTCAGCTTCAGCATCCCGCGTTCCGAATGCCTGAGAATAATCTCTTCAATTGCTTCCATAACTTCCCGCCTCCTGTGGTATAATTAATTTATCAAAACTTCAGGCATGCATGCTCCGGAAGCACTGTCTGCTTAACAAAATAAAGTTCTTATTCCATCAAAGAAAGAAGTGCCCGCACATGAAACATGAACAGCTCGACCACATCGACCTGAAAATCATCCAGATTCTGCAGGAGAATGCCCGAACAGCGGTAAAGGACATCGCCAAAGCGGTCTTCCTCTCCTCACCGGCCGTCTCAGCCCGCATCCGGCGCCTTGTCGATGCCGGATTCATCACAGGCTTTCATGCTGCAGTCGATAACGAGAAATTCGATTATCGCATCAAGGCCTTCATCAATCTGGAAGTCAGCCTGCGGGATAAGGAAACCTTCTATCCTTATATCCGCAAGCAGGACTGCGTCATCGAATGCAACTGCGTCACCGGTGATTATTCCATGCTGCTGGAGGTCCTGTTCCCAAGCACCTCCAGGCTCGATCAATTCATCGGGGAACTGCAGCAGTTCGGCAAAACCAAAACACTGATCGTTTTCTCTACCGTCGTAGACCATCGCTGTACGAAACTGCCCGCTGAATAAGCTGCGGCGTTCATGCCAAAAAAAAGAACAGACAACCGACGCCCTTCAGGCGCCTTTGTCTGTTCCTTAATTCGCATTATAACCATTCGTCAAAAAGAAAACAATAGCAAAAGCCTCATTCTTCCGCACTTTAACTTTTTCATGAAAATACTTGTTTATCGTATTATTTTAAGGGATTTTGCTTAATTATCTTAAGTAACGTAAAAGCAGCCGGTACACCGGCTGCTTTTACTGTGTATATAATATAGCTGGAGAGTCTGTCTTATTCCTCTCAATCAAGTGCCTGAAAGGCCTGCTCGAGATCGTAAAGGATATCATCGATATGCTCTGTACCGATGGAAAGACGAATGGTCGATGGCGTGATACCGCTGCCGAGAAGTTCCTCTTTGCTCATCTGGGAATGTGTCGTGCTGGCCGGATGGATGACAAGCGACTTCACATCCGCCACATTGGCCAGCAGCGAGAATACCTTCAAATGGTCGATGAACTTCTGGGCTTCCTGCTGACCGCCCTTGATTTCAAAGGTAAAGATAGAAATGCCGCCATTCGGGAAATATTTCTTGTAAAGCTCATGATCCGGATGCGAAGCAATTGCCGGATGATTGACCTTTGCAACCTTCGGATTCTTCGCGAGGTAATCAACAACCTTCAACGCGTTCTCCACATGACGCTCTACACGCAGGGAAAGCGTCTCCACGCCCTGCAGAAGAAGGAAGGCATTGAACGGCGAAATCGTTGCACCAGTGTCGCGCAAAAGAAGTGTCCGGATATACGTCACGAAGGCTGCTGCGCCGACATCCTTGGCAAAGCTGATGCCATGATAGCTGGCATTCGGCTCAACAAGCCATGGGAAGCGTCCGGAAGCTGTCCAGTCGAACCTGCCTCCATCGATGATCACGCCGCCCAAAGTCGTACCGTGGCCGCCGATGAATTTCGTCGCCGAATGCACGACGATGTCCGCGCCATGCTCGAACGGACGCAGCTGATACGGGGTGGCAAACGTGCTGTCTACAACAAGCGGAATATGATGCTTGTGCGCGATTTCTGCCACAGCATCGATATCAATGAGGTTGGCATTCGGATTGCCGATGGATTCGATGTAGATGACCTGTGTATTTTCCTTTACCGCATCGGCAAATGCTGCAATGCCCTTCGTTGGATCTACAAAGGTCGTTTCAATGCCAAATGCCGGGAAAGTATGCTCAAAGAGATTGTATGTACCGCCGTAAATAGTCGTAGCAGCCACAATATGCTGACCTGCATGGACAAGTGCCTGCAATGCATAAGTCACCGCCGCTGCACCGGAAGCTGTCGCAAGCGCGGCAACGCCTCCCTCAAGAGCAGCCAGACGGCGCTCCAGCACATCCTCGGTCGGATTCGTAAGACGCCCATAGACGTTGCCGGCATCCTTCAGCGCAAAGCGGTCAGCAGCATGCTGCGAATTGCGGAATACATAGGAAGTCGTCTGATAGATCGGCACTGCCCGCGAATCCGTTGCCGGATCAGCCTCCTCCTGGCCTACATGGAGCTGCAATGTTTCAAATTTATAATTTCTCTCTTCACTCATGATACATTCCCCTTTTCTATTCAGATGGATCGGTGTGCTTTGTAATAAAACATACAGGATTAATATGTTTATTATTATAACTTTGTAATCATACTATGTCAATAGGTTTTATGAAAATTATTTACAAAGTTACACCGAAATAAAAAAACCGCTGCCATCAGCTTCTTTCTGATGGCAGCGGTTCAATGAAACGAAAAAGAATTAGTCCACTCGTTTGACCTTAAATGGGATTTCCAGCGTGATATCATCTGTCGACTCATTATAACGAAGCTCTGAAATCTCTGCATCTGCCGGAATTTCAAAAACGGCAACACCGACAATTGTCTGGTCGGAATTTACCTGCTTAGCCCGCAGGACATCGAAATTCGTTTTGCCGTTCTGGATGACCTCACGTTCCGCCTCCAGGGAATTCGAATATTTATGCCCATTCGTATCAATCAGCGTCATCGTTGTACTGTAAATCGTGATATCGGATTTTTTCTTATTCGTGACTGCCAGATAAACGACTTTGAACATGCCATCAGAACGGAGGCTGCCGAGTTTCTTTTGTTCCGTCTCCCTAACGATGGCCATGCCGACATTGTTGTCGGCCATCCCTTTAAACGTGCCGTCTTCCCCCAGATTGCATGTATAGTTATATACTGCATTGCTGCTTCTTTCCTGCTTTCTCTCTTCGCTTGCCTTATCCGTTTTTTTCTCCGCTGAGCCGCTCATTTCATCACTTTTTTTCTGTTCTGCAGAACCAGAGCCAGACCATTCGTTCTTTACGCCATCCAGGCTCATACTCAGCCCGCAGCCACTAAACAAAACAGCCGCCATCATCAAGATACTCACCAGAATACCCAAATTCTTCCTATTCTTCATGTTTTCCATAAACAAAATATACCACTCCATTATCATTAAGTATTCAATATCATTGAACAATACGTTCGATTCCCATCGCAGATTATTTACGCATTAATCGTCAGCAAAGCAAGCTCCTTACATACCGCGGTCAAATCTTCTTCTGCCGGAACCCATTGATGCAGTCCTGGATCATATACGCAGAAAATTTTTCGCTTGTCCCGTTTTACCGGCCCGGCCCGGACACATTTCTCATGCAGCAGCTGCTGCTCTATGCGCAGCCGTTCAGCTTCATCCCTGAACTGGCCGCGCTGTCCTGCTTTTTCCTCGTTGAATACCTCTTGCAGCAATGCGTCAAAAGCAAAGCAATCCACCGAAATCTCCACCACAGCCGCCCCTCCGGATCGGCTTACGAGCCTGGTCTCGATTTGGCTGCGCTTCTGCAGCTCCAGTGCTTCTTGTTTGAGATTGGCCGGACAAGAAGTATCCTGCTGTTCATAAATTGCCGCACAATCTGCCAAATCCTGCGCATGGAGTCCTGCCTGTGCAGCCTTCTGCTGGTCAAGATGCAGCACCGCCTCATAATATACGCGGATATCGTCTTCCGGCAGCTGCTTTTCCGGCGATGCCTGATAATCAGCAAAAATCCGCCCCTTGGGCGCACCAGCTTTCAATGCGCCCATGATATAGATGCCTTCACTAGACGTAGCCTCCACGATATACATAATCACAGTGAATACACAAACAACAGTTGACAGCCGCCGGGGCAGAAAGAAACGAAAGGGCTCCCGTCCATAATCCAGGAAATGCCATAAAGAAGCCATGATATACAGTCCAATCATCCCTGCCAGGACCAGCAGTTCATAATCGGGATCTTCCTGCCCATAGTGCAAATAACGCCAAAATACGGCACCAGTATCCACAAGCAGGACAAGCCAGACTGCATATCCGATCAGCCCGCCCAGAGCCATCCGCTCCGGATATTGATTACTGCGTTTCTCCACTCCCGCCCGGATTTTTTTCAGACAAACCCGCGAAGACACCAGAATACGGGCAAGACCATGCGGCAGCTCAATAAATTTATGCCAGCGTGTGGAAGGATCCCACATGGAAAACCGACGCATGCAGAAGAACAGATACAGGATACCAACGAAGGATAGGACGGCAAAATGCAACAAAAACGGGGCATCGATAATACTGTACTTGATTTCCATGATTTTCGCACCCCTCCTTTATTCCACAAGCGGCACCCAATAAGACTCAACACCGCAGATTTCATCGGGTGAAAAACGGCTGTAAACAGCAGATGGCTCATCTGCTGTCATGAAGCAGCTATACGTCATATAGCCATTTTGTACACCACTGTCTGTATCGATGCGCACGCGCCTGCTTTCGATGAATTTTTGATATAGCTCGGTACAACTCTGACGCTCAACGACTTCATTCGGTTCAGTCAGGCTTTTCTGCATGATTTCCTTCCCCCATGCATCATAAAGCGAAATACCATTTCCTTCCCTGCCCCAGATCGGCTTTTTGATATATGGCGCCCCTGCCAGTTTTTGCCGGTTTTCTACAAAATAGGACGGCGTAAGATATTTTTCGATGATCTCACGTTCATGCCGGTCAAAGAACTCATGCTCTTCGTAAAGCCCCCAGACAAGCGCCTGAAAGCCCTTGCACTGCAGGATGATGCTCTCCGGCGGATTGAACAGCATGAATTTGCCGCACTTATAGAGCTCCAAAAGCTTTGTCCCCAGCAGGAATCCATCCGGGCCTGTCTCTTCCACAAGCAGTTCCAACGGATGCAGCCGATACAGGATTCCCGCATGACGCCCATCCGGCAGCAGGACACCGTGGTCATCGACAGCCAGGTCATAGAAGGATACAAATGTCTTCGTCCATTTTTCCGGCAGCTGTGCCATAAGAAATTTCGTCGTGGCCAGATCTTCAATATAGTCATGGAAGCAGCTGAATACAAAAGGATCATCCAGCAAATCCCTGCTGCCCGTATGATAGGTAAACTGGTGAGCGGCCTCAGCAATTCCCCGCAAAAGGCTCCGAAGCTGTACCAGTGTCCCTTCATTTGGATCTCTGCGCCCCACAAAATCCGCTGCAATGCCGTTTCCATAATAGGCTTCAACCAGCGCACAGGGAGTGTCAGCATTGAGCTCAACACATTTAAACTGTCCGGCTTTATCCAGAATAAAATCAAACCGCGACAGATACGTCGGACAATCCATCTTATTCGGAATATCCAAAAACGGACGCAGCTTCGGCGGCATATCCATAAGTGTCATGAACTCATCCGGACATTTTTGGAATACACGTAAAGCTTTATTGAAGATGAAAAATAATTCCCTTGCCGCTTCACGCAATTCAGCATAAAAAGACGGTGGATTTTGCAGTATGCTGCAGGCCGGATAGCGGTCAGCATAGCTTTCATAGGAGATAAAGGGGAAAATTTCTTGATCAAGTTCATCGATATAGCCGGCAGCACTGATGCCGTCCGCCTTAGATTGTCCGAATCTCATGATGCCGCACTCCTTGCTCCTGCAGAGCCAAAACCGCTATGCGGCACATTCGCCTGGACTCTGCCCGTTGAACCTGTTCTTTTTCCATAATAAGTGTGATAATATCCACCCGTTCCTCCTGTACTGGCATTCTGTGCACTTACTGCAACCATGCCATTTTCCTCACCATCATGATAATTGCCGCCCAGAAGACCGCGATACGCATAATAGCTCACCGCCAGACCAGCCAGCAGACCGTGCATACCGGAAACATAACTAAGCCCGTTCACACCAGCATGAACAAAACATACCGAGCGTCCGTCTTCATATACCGCTGTCTCTGTACCATCCGAATTCTTCGTCAGTACATAGCTGTTTCCTGCCTGATCTTTGAGCTCCATACCTGCCTTTTCTTCTTTCTGCTGATCCTCGTCCCCGGACATGCCGGCAAATCCATTTCCAGGCAAAGTTGCCGCGATGCCGATAGCGGCCGCAGAAAACACGGCGATAAGCGCCTTTGTTCGATTCATCTCAATCCCGCTTCCTTATGATTTCTCTTGCATAATCAGACGATGTATTGCTATCGCACGATAACAGCTGACACTTCCTGTCGGATACAGTTCAGACACCCCGCAGCCGAACCCGGCATGCCTATAGACCATACCAGCACCACATTCTCCATCTTCAATTTTGTTCATTATGCATATGATAATCCGTCAGACGGTCATCCTGGAAAATCAGTTCCACATATTCTTCCCGGCTGCTGCCATCCTTGCGATAAATATAGACATTCCTGCTGCGTGTCGTCGGCTCGCCATAGGCTTGTACAACCCTTTCCCGCGAATCGCCAAAATGCAGGCCGCCTGCAAATTCCAAATTGATTCCTGCCATCCACTCCTCAGAAAACAACGGGTTTGTCACCACTGTCTCAGAAAGCTCTGCTGCCTCCTTGCCTGCATTATAAAAATTTCCCATAAGCAGCGCCTCCTGCCCGCCGGTCGGAGTAAATACCATTTTTGCACAGCTGCCGAATTTTGGTTCCAGTTTGCTTACCCCGGGCTCCTCTTGAACGTGCCACCCGAGTTTCTGCAGTTTTGCTGTCTGCACGGGGAATTTCACAACCGTTCCATTCATCGCTGCCTCAAAATCAAAGAGATCACTACTTA
>CAZTAP010000034.1:0-20148 GCA_964611665.1 uncultured Selenomonadaceae bacterium
ATCGAAAGTTTGCAAAAAACGCTTGACTATTTCAAGGAGGTCCGCTAATATGCTTTTAGATGGTAAGGTTGCGCTGGTTACTGGCGCGTCCAGAGGAATTGGCCGTGCGATTGCACTTCGCCTTGCAAAAGAGGGAGCTGCAGTTGCAGTCAATTACGCTGGCAACGCAAAGGCAGCGGAGGAAGTCAAAGGCCTTATTGAAGCAGCGGGCGGCAAGGCCATTACGATTCAGGCGGATGTTGCAGATGCGGCAGCTGTCGAGACGATGATCGGGCAGGTCACCGAAGCTTTCGGCACGGTCGACATTCTGGTCAATAATGCCGGAATCACGAAGGACGGCCTGCTCATGCGCATGAAGGAAGAAGACTGGGATGCCGTGATCAATACGAATCTCAAGGGCATCTTCCATTGCACGAAGGCTGTGACGAAGCTCATGATGAAAAAGCGTTCGGGCCGTATCGTAAATATGGCATCGGTCGTCGGCCTTATGGGCAATGCAGGACAGGCAAACTATGCAGCGGCAAAAGCTGGTGTCATCGGTTTTTCCAAGTCGGTTGCACGTGAACTTGCTTCGCGCGGCATTACCGTCAATATGGTTGCACCAGGGTTTATCAATACGGATATGACTGCGGTGCTGCCGGATAAGGTTAAAGAGGCTATGGTTGAGGATATCCCGCTCGGCAGAATGGGCGAGGCGGAAAACGTTGCGGATGCAGTGCTTTTCCTGGTGTCCGACCAGGCATCTTATATCACAGGCCAGGTTGTCAATGTAGACGGCGGCATGGTTATGTGATATAAATATAGAGAATACTTATTGGAGGGAGGTGAAACGACATGTCGACTTTTGAAAAAGTTAGAGATATCGTAGTAGAACAATTGGGTGTGGAAGCAGACGAGGTAGCAATCGAATCTACTTTCATCGATGATTTAGGTGCAGATTCCCTGGATATTGTTGAACTCATCATGGCTTTCGAGGAGGAATTCGGTATCGAAATTCCGGATGAAGCTGCTGAAAAGATCAAGACGGTTCAGGATGTTGTGACCTATATAGACCAAAACAAATAAGTTTGAGCGTCTTACCTTTGTTGGAAGAAAAGTCCCGTGAAGTTCTTTCACGGGACTTTCTAAAGGTAAGAAGGCGATTATTGATTGGAGGAGTTATTTTGAAACTTCCAGAGCTGAAAATTGGCACTAAAATTGCTAAAGTACCGATCATTCAGGGTGGTATGGCCATTCGTTTGTCCACGGCCCGCCTGGCGGCTGCTGTAGCCAACCAGGGCGGCATCGGACTCATTGCTGCTTCCGGCATGTCGAATGACGAGCTGCGCTATGAGATCCGGCTCGCAAGGTCACTCACTAAGGGAATCATCGGTATCAATATTATGGTTGCGGCAAGGAAATTCAGTGAAATCGTAAAGACAGCGATTGATGAAGGCATTGATCTTGTTGTTGCAGGTGCAGGTTTTTCGCGTGATATGTTTGGTTTAGGCAAGGAATCGGGGACCCCGATTGTACCTATTGTTTCTTCTGTTAAATTAGCGAAAATATCTCAACGTCTTGGCGCTACAGCGATTGTTGTAGAGGGAAAAGAGGCGGGCGGCCATCTCGGAACGAGTACCTCAGTAAGAGAGCTTATTCCGGATATCCGTGCGGCAGTGGACATTCCGGTTGTTGCAGCCGGTGGTGTTTTTTCTGGTCAGGACATTGTTGATCTTATAAAGATGGGCGCAAACGGTGTGCAAATGGGCTCTCGTTTTGCTGCCAGTGTGGAATCCAATGCAGCTCCGGCGTTGAAGGAGTTCTATCTGAAGGCTAAGCCGGACGATATCGTTGTGATCCATAGTCCGGTAGGCTTGCCAGGGCGTGCGGTGCGCAATCCTTTTGCCGAGAAGATTCTCGTGGATAATGTGCCGCCGAAAAAGTGCGATAACTGCCTGAAAGCCTGCAAGCATAACTTCTGTATCATTCGTGCACTGATTCGTGCCGAGCAGGGGGATGTGGAAACGGGTCTGGTATTTACTGGTGAGTATATCCATCGGATCAAAGAGATTTTATCCGTGGAAGAGATTTTTACGCAGCTTCAGCGTGAGGCTGCCGCGATAAATTAAGTTAGAGGGGTGTCGTTGATTTGAGTAACAGAGTAGTAATTACTGGTATGGGTGCGATTACACCAATCGGTATCGGTAAGGATGCTTTTTGGGATGGCCTGATGGCAGGTAAAAACGGAATCGACAAGATTACACGTTTCGATGCTGCTGAATATGGCTCTCAGATTGCAGGTGAAGTCAAGGGGTTTGAGCCTGCTGAATATATCGATAAAAAAGAATCCAAGCGCATGGATCGTTATACGCAGTTTGCTGTAGCAGCAGCAAAGCTGGCGATTGAAGATGCAAAGCTTGACTTGGAAAAAGAAGACCATGACCGCATCGGTACCTTCGTCGGTGCCGGAATCGGCGGAATCGAGACGATGAACGGCCAGTACGAGAAGCTGTTTGCCAAGGGGCCGAGCCGGATCAGTCCGTTCTTCATTCCGATGATGATTGCGAACATGGCTGCAGGTCAGGTAGCAATCACCTTCAAGCTCCATGGTCCTTCCAGCTGTGTCGTTACCGCTTGTGCAACGGGCTCGAACTGTATCGGTGATGCGTATCGCGTCATTCAGCGCGGTGAGGCAGATGTCATGGTTGCAGGTGGTACGGAAGCAAGTATTTCCGAGGCTGCAGTAGCAGGCTTCTGTTCGATGAAGGCACTTTGTATGGATCATAACGATGATCCGGAGCACGCATCGCGTCCGTTCGATAAGAACCGCAGCGGGTTCGTCATGGGTGAAGGTTCGGGGATTGTTATCCTTGAGAGTCTTGAGCATGCACAGAAGCGCGGCGCACATATCTATGCTGAGCTTGCCGGCTATGGTGCAAACTCCGATGCATATCATATCACAAGTCCTGCTCCGCATGGCGAATATCAGGCAAAATGCATGCAGCTCGCATTGAACGATGCAGGCATGAAGGCTGATGAAGTTGACTATGTAAATGCGCATGGCACATCGACGCATATGAACGATCAGGGTGAGACAGAGGCAGTCAAGACGGTATTTGGTGAGGCTGCGAAGAAGGTTTCCGTCAGCTCGATCAAATCGATGACAGGACATCTTCTCGGTGCTGCTGGTGGTGTAGAGTGCATTGCTACGGCTTTGGCTGTACAGAATGATATGCTGCCGCCGACCATCAACTATGAGACGCCGGATGAAGGCCTTGATCTTGACTATGTACCAAATAAAGCAAAGGCGAAAACTGTTCGTGCAGCGATTTCCAATTCGTTTGGTTTTGGCGGACATAATGCCTGCCTCTTAATCAAAAAGTTTGCGAAGTGATGAAGATGACGATGAAGCTGTCTGCCTCGCGGGAGCAGGCATTGCTGAAGCTTGCGGAGAGACTGGATGTATCGTTTTCTAATCTCCTGCTGCTCCATGAGGCACTTACGCATACATCTTATGCGAATGAAGCAAGAAATAAGAACATCGTGCATAATGAACGGTTGGAGTTTCTTGGTGATGCAGTGCTGGAGCTGGCTACCAGCACGTATCTTTTTCAGCATTTTCCAGGGCTGCCTGAGGGGGAAATGACCAAGGCCCGGGCTTCGGTCGTCTGTGAGGCGACACTTTCGAAGCGGGCGGCGCTCCTCCATCTGGGTGACTATCTCCTGCTTGGACATGGAGAGCTTGTGACGGGTGGGCGTCAGCGTCCATCCATCCTTGCAGATGCTTTTGAATCCGTTATCGGTGCGATCTATCTGGACTGCGGCTGGCAGACGGCTTCGGACTATATCCTGAAGCAGCTGCATGATGATCTTTTGACCATTGAGACGGGACAGAATCTGCAGGATTATAAGACGATTCTGCAGGAGGTTGTCCAGAAGCATGCAGATCAGCATATTTCCTATGAACTGCTTGCGGCAGTCGGACCGGATCATGATAAGCTTTTCGAGTTTGCCGTGAAGATCAATGATCAGGTATATGGTACCGGCAAGGGCCGCAATAAAAAAGAAGCGGAGCAGCATGCAGCGCATGAGGCTTTGTTGAAATTAAACAAGAAATGCTGAGGGAACGCTGCGATGGCAGCGTTCTTTTTCCATCTCTACGGGAGGAACCATGCGTCATTATATCATTCCGATCTTTATACCCCATTTTGGCTGTCCGCATCATTGTATATTCTGCAACCAACGGAAGATCACTGGTGTGGAGACAACGATTACGCCAGAACATATTGCGGAACTGCTGGATGTTCATTTACAGGGCATAACCAGGCCATACGAAGTTGAGGCAGCTTTTTATGGCGGGAGCTTTACGGCATTGTCCATGGAATTGCAGCGCAAACTGCTGGCACCGGCAGCGGCACGGCTGAGACAGAAATCGTCTGAGCGGGGCAATCTGCCGGCACGCATAGACAGCATACGACTTTCTACACGGCCGGATTACATCAACGAGGAGATCCTTGCCATGCTCTGGCAAAACGGCGTGCGCACCATTGAGCTTGGCGCGCAGTCATTTGCAGAGCAGGTGCTGGAAAGGGCAGAGCGTGCACATACTGCAGAGGATATCCGTGAGGCAGCAGGGAAGATCAGGGCAGCTGGTTTCCAGCTGGGCATCCAGCTCATGCCGGGACTGCCCGGAGAAGATGAAGCAAGTCTCGCCTTTTCCCTGCAGCAGACGATGGAGCTTCGGCCGGATATGGTGAGGATTTATCCGACACTGGTCATTCGGGATACAAAGCTGGCTGAGCTTTATGAAGAGGGCTGCTATGTGCCACTTTCGCTGGAGCAGGCCGTGGGAATCACTGCCAAAATGAAACGGGCTTTTGACCGCGCCGGCATTGAGGTCATCCGCATGGGGCTGCAATCAGCACCTGAACTTGATCGTGCCGGCACAGTGCTGGCGGGTCCTTATCATCCGGCTTTTGGGGAACTGGTGGAAAGCCGTATCTTCTATGATGGGATCGAAAGCCGGCTGCGTTCCATGGGGGACCTGAGCGGCAAGGTTGTGCTGCATCATGCGCCGCAGGATACATCACAGGTTCGCGGTCTTCGCAATCGCAATCTGAAGGCATGGCAGCAGCAATATCCTGAAGCGTCTTTTTGCTTCATACCTGATGGAAAAACGCGCGGTGAGGTCTGTATTGCCTATGGAAGTCTATGGTATACTATAGGTAACGACAGATACGATGAATGAGGAAAAGAGGCTTTTTATGAAAAAACTTATTTTTTTGGGCACGGGCTCGGCAATGGTAACGAAGTGTTTCAACACCTGTTTTTTGCTGCAGCTCGAGAGCGGTGAATATTTTATGACAGATGCCGGAGGCGGCAACGGGGTTTTGAAACAGATGGAGCAGGCTGGAGTGGACTATAAGAATCTTCATTACCTGTTTGTCACGCATGGACACACGGATCATGTGCTTGGTGTCATCTGGATCATCCGCAAGATTGCTACGCTTATGAATCAGGGAAAATATGAAGGCGAGTTCCATATCTATGGTCATGATGCCGTGAAGCATATGCTGGAGGTCATGACGGAGCTTACTCTGAAGAAAAAGGACTTTGCGCAGCTGGGCAAGCGGATTTTCCTGCATGAGATCAAAGATGGTGAAAAGCGTAACTTTTTGGGCATGGAGCTTACGGCGTTTGATATTTTGTCAACTAAGGCCAAGCAGTTTGGCTATATGCTTCGTTTCGAGGATGGCATGAAGTTCACCTGTCTTGGGGATGAGCCTTATAATGAGCATTGTGCTGCGTATGCCAGGGACAGCGACTGGCTGCTTTCTGAGGCCTTCTGCCAGTATAAGGACAGGGAAATCTTCAAGCCGTATGAGAAAAACCACAGTACGGTCAAGGAAGCAGGCGAAATGGCAGAGGCGCTTGGGGCAAAGAACCTCGTGCTTTATCATACAGAGGACAAAAATATGGCAGCGCGCAAGGCAGGCTATGCGGCTGAGGCAGCAGAATATTACCATGGCGGAATATACGTGCCGGATGATCTGGAAACAATCCTGCTGTGATTTCATCAGGACAGGCGATAAGATACAGGCTAAGATGTATCTTATCGTTTTTTTTTGGAAAAAGCAGGATAATTTATGGTTTATACAGAAAAATGTAAGAATAATACGATACTGGGGGAAACGCTGCTGAGGTTTCCTTCGGTTCGAGTGCCGGGGAGGGCTGGGAAATGACGGTTTCAGGTGTTTTGATTTTAGTGGGGTTCTTTCTTTTTGCCGGACTTATGATTACGCGTATTTTGCCTGCACTTTTGGCGCTGCCCTTGATGGCAGCCTGGGTAGCCGCAGTTGTGCAGCTGCCCCTTGTCGTTTATTTGAACAATATTTTGCTGGCGGGTGCGATGAAATTGTCCAGTGCAATGGCTGTGGTCATTTTTGGTGCGATGTTTGCACGTGTCATTATGAAAACAGGCATATCGGATACAATCATAAAAAAAGCGGCTGAGCTTGCGGGTGATCAGCCTGTGCCGATCGCCATCATACTTACTGCGGCTACCGCATTTGTTTTTCTTGGGATGAGCGGATTAGGCGCGGTGATCATGGTGGGATCGATTACAATTCCCATCATGATGTCGGCCGGGATTTCACCGCTTGTTTCCTGTGTATTGCTGTTGTTTGGCCTGCAGACCGGGCTTCTGGCAAATGCGGCGAATTATGGTACGTATATTGGTATTTTTGGCGGGGAGATCACTGCCAGCTATTTTTTCCCGGCTGTTTTGATTTCGGCGGTATTCACGCTGATTTTTATCGTGCTGAATGTCAGGCCGGAAGGAAGTGCTGGTAAATTCCCGGCGGTACAGGCATGCCGGCAGCTTGTTTCTGCAGTTGCTGCCCTGCCGGGGCTTTTTTTCAAGGTGATTTTCTCTGCCGGGGCAAAGAAGAAAAATGACGTGCCGTCTTCCGGACTGCTCAGGAAAAAGGGGAGGATTCCGGCGGCATCATTGCTCGCGCCAATCATCCCGCTCGTGACGGTGTATCTGTTTAAATATCTTGTCGGATTTGGCAGTGCAGAGAATGGAATGGTCGATCCTGTGGCCGCATCTGTGCTGGGATTTGTATTGGCTTCCTGTTATGCGATTTTATTTACACGCCCGAAACAGATCGCGAATATTCTGGCAGGATCGATTGTTGATGGAATCAAGGATATTGCGGGTGTATTGTTCCTGTTCATGGGCATCGGCATGCTTGTTTCTGTTGTGATGAATCCGGCAGTGACTGCTGTATTGAATCCGCTGCTGGCGGTCATTGTACCGCATGGACATATTGCAGTGCTGCTCTTTTTTGCGCTTCTTGCACCAACAGCACTCTATCGCGGTCCACTTAACATGTTCGGCATGGGGGCCGGCATTGCGGCACTGCTCGCTTCTCTGGCTATCCTGCCGCCGGAAGTCGTAGCAGGAGGTTTTCTCGGAGTGCAGTATATCCAGGCGGCATCTGATCCGACGAATTCGCATAATACCTGGATCGGCGGCTTTGCCAACGTGGATACCGCATTGATCCTGAAAAAGACCCTGCCGTATACCTGGGGCATGTGCCTTATCCTGCTGCTCTATGTAGTATTCGTAAGATGGTAAAGGGGGGCATTTCATGAGAAAAGTAAGGATTGGCATAGATGTTGGCGGGACCTTTACGGATGCCGTTGCGATAGATGATGCTTCCTATGAAATCATTGCGCAGGAAAAGATACCTACGACACATAAAGCAGCAGAAGGCGTTGCCGGGGGGATTGTCCGGATCTTGCAGTCCATTCTGGTACGGAACCATATTGCACCGGAGGAGGTTGTGTTCATCGCACATGGTACGACACAGGCTACGAATGCACTGCTCGAAGGCGATGTTGCCAGGGTGGGGATTCTGGCAATGGGCAGCGGACTGGAATCGTCGCGTGTGGAGACGGATAGCAATGTGGGAAACATTCCCCTGGCGGAGGGCAAAGTCCTGTCTACGGTGCATGCTTACGTTGAAACAGATGATGCAGCAGCGGCAGAGCAGGAGATCAGGGAGCGGCTGCAGGAACTGCAGGCAAAGGGTGCAGTCGTCATTGTCGCGTCAGAGTCCTTTGGCGTAGATGATCCGGCAAATGAAGAATATGTTGTGCGGCTGGCCCGGGAAATGAAGCTGTATGCAACCGGCGGCCATGAGGTATCACAGCTCTACGGGCTTCGGGTACGCACACGGACAGCGGTAATCAATGGCAGCCTGATTCCCAGGATGATGGAAACTGCTGATATGACAGAGACTTGTGTGAAGAATTCCGGCATTGGGGCACCGCTTATGATCATGCGCTGCGATGGCGGCGTGATGACCGTGGCTGAGGTGCGCCGCAGGCCAATCCTTACGATGCTTTCCGGACTCGCGGCAGGGGTAGCGGGAGCGCTCATGTATGAGAAGCTGTCCGATGGAATATTCCTGGAGTCCGGCGGTACTTCGACCGATATTTCGGCAGTGAAAAACGGACGGGTCATGGTGCGCTATGCACAGGTGGGCGGCCATAAGACGTATCTGAATTCCCTGGATGTGCGTACGATCGGTGTCGCAGGCGGCAGCATGATCCGTGTGGAAAATGGTGAAATCAAGGATGTCGGACCACGCAGTGCGCATATTGCAGGGCTCGGCTATGAGGTGTTTTCGCCGGCACTGCCGGAGCCAAAGCTGTCTTTGCTTGCCCCTTGTGCAGAAGATGAGGCTGCTTATGCTGTAATCACAGGCGCAGATGGTGCGAAGGCGGCACTGACCCTGGCAGGAGCTGCGAATCTGCTCGGCAAAGTGCCGGAGGGAGATTATGCTTCCGGTGACCGGGAGGCAGCACGCATTGCCTGGCAGGCACTGGGGGATACCATCGGCTGTTCGGCGCAGGCGGCTGCAGAAAAGGCGATGAAGATAGCGGCAGGCAAAATCCGGGGAATTACGGAAGACCTGATCCGGGATTATGAGCTTTCGCCAGCAACGCTTTGCCTTGCCGGCGGCGGTGGAAGCGCAGGGGCAGTTGTGCCGTATCTCGGGGACGCGATGGGCTGCAGCTGGAAGGTGGTCAGGAATGCACCAATCATTTCGACCATCGGTGTCGCTCTGGCCATGGTCAGAGAAGTGGTTGAACGCACGACAGCGGCTCCCGGCGAGGAAGATATCCGGTCAATCCGCCGTGAGGCTGTGGAAAGGGTCATGCGTTCCGGCGCATGTGAGGAGAGTATCGAAGTTTCAATCGAGATCGACAAGCAGGCAAACATCCTGCGTGCGATTGCTGTGGGAGCTGCAGAACTGCGTACGCACAGCCTCAGCGATTCGTCACTGGATGATGCCGGTCTTCTTCATCATGCTGCATCTGCCATGAGCCTGCCGGATAATCGTGTCCAGGAAATCGCTGCAGCAGGGAAATGGCATGCTTTTGAAGGACTGAGGGAAGAAAAGGGATTTCTTTTTTTCAAGAAAAAAAAGCATGAGCTGTGCATTCTGGACCGCGACGGAGTCGTTCGGCTGCAAGAGGAAGAGCCTGCTGTTATTTTCACAGCGAAAAGCGAATTGCCTGAGGAGCTTACTGAGTTCATCGATGCGAATACAGAATATGGCACCGTAGGCGGTCAGCTGCCGCGGCTTTACTTTTATTTTGGGGAAAAGCAGCTGGATCTTTCCGGTCTTGTGAGCAGGGAGCAGATCGACACGGTTTTGGGAATGGAACTGGATGGTACGGCAGATGATCAGATGATCCTGGTCGTGGCAATAAAATGAAAAACAAATCCCCCTCGGTACAAAGGAAAGCTCTTGTATCCGAGGGGGGATTTATCAGCCGGGCTGCTGGATCGATCAGCAGCTCCTTAAAGCAAATGATTGGCCTGCAATACGTCCTGGACGCTCTTTGCACTGGCTTTCAGTGCAGTAAGCTCATCGTCCGGCAGGGCAAGCGGGATGCGTTTGATTACGCCGTTCCTGCCGATGACGCTCGGCAGGGAGAGAGAAACATCCGTGAGGCCGTATTCTCCATGGAATGGTGTCGAGACTGGTGTGACGATATGCTCGTCGAAGAATACTGCCTTGGCAAGGCGGCAGGCACCCATGGCAATGCCGGTGTTGGTCCAGCCCTTGGATTGCAGTACGTCATAGGCAGTATTGACAACCTCTTTGGCGATTGCTTCCTTGTCGAGCGGGCCTTCATGCTCGAAATAGTTGTCGAGCTCTTTGAGCGGTACGCCGCCGATGCTCACCGTGCTCCAGGCCGGGAAGGCGGAGTTGCCGTGTTCGCCCAGCATATACCCTTGGACATCTGCTGCGGCAACATGATAGTGCTGCGCAAGGATATATTTAAACCGCAGGGTTTCCAGGGTCGTTCCTGTGCCGAAAAGCTTGCCGGCAGGATAGCCGAACTTTGTAGCTGCGAGGTGCGTGGTGACATCCAGCGGATTTGTGATCATGATGAATACTGCATCGCGTGTATAGCGCGTGACCTCTGTCATAACGCCCGCAATGGTTTTGGCATTTTCTGCCGCGAGTACGAGACGGTCCATCTTGCCGCCCGGCAGGATGCTCGGACCAGCATCGCAGATGATGACATCTGCATCACGGCATTCTTCGAAGCCGCCAGAATAAACATGGATGCCTGGTACAAGACCACAGGAAAGCGAATGGGCTGCATCAAGCGCTTCGCCATGGGCAACTTCTTTTTTGATATCGATGCAGACAATTTCCGGTGCGAGCTGGCAGGAAATTGCACGCGCGAGTACGGCTGAGCCGACATGGCCGAGTCCGATGATGGCAAGCTTATGTGTTCTGTTCATAAAGGGTTCCTCCTAAAAATAAAGGGAGCTGCCGCAGGAATTCGCTGTGGCAGCTCCCTTGTCCTGAGTTAATCTGACTGTAAATGAGTTTACATCATTACACTCATAAAGTCAATTCGATCATTCAGGGGGAAGATTGCAGCCTGTATCTGACGGCTGTAATGGGAACATTTTCTGTATGGTTGTAGTGAACGTATCCATAGAACTGCCAAACACTTGGGAATCTTTAGCGGGAAGCCGTGCGAGGCCTTGTTCGAAGCGTTCCCTGAGCTTTGCTCTGTGGCTGTCCAGGATTGCCTGTCCTTTTTCCGTCATGGTGAGCAAGGTGCAGCGCCGGTCTGCTGGCGGCTTGCTTTTGGATAACAGGTCATTCTTGGCGAGCTTATTGATGATTGGCGTCATCTGCTGTTTGGACATGCGCAGATAGATGCAAAGATCAGAAACCGTGGAGGGACCATGGTCGGAAAGGATAAGAAGTACGCCAAAATGGTTTGCCGGAATCGGTATAGCAGTCTGGCGAAAGAAATTATAATGAGTGACAAAAAGCATCTGCATAAACTTCTCTGATAAGGCAGCATGGTTAAATTTGTCCATGAAATGAATCTGCTCCTTTAGCATAAAATTAAAATTCAGTTAAACTTTGTAGGAAAGTAAAAAGTTTTTGCGAAAGCAGCCAGGATATACGGGCTGATTCCTTGACTTTTATATGAATATAATATACTATATTACTCATCAATAGTAAACATTTATTTACTATTTTAAGAACTTAGGAAAGTAAGATCCGCAGAAGATCAGGATGGTTTGCGGATTGTAAAAAGGAGGTAACACGTATTTTGTTTTTTGCAAAGAACATGAAGACTTGCAGCCTGATTCTGGCGCTTACGCTGGCCGCAGGCACTCTCGTTGCTGGCTGTGGTGCTCAGAAACAAGGGCAGCAGGCTGGTGCGACCCAGGTCAAGGCAATGAAGGTCCTGAAGCAGGACACACCGTTATCTTTTGAGTATGCCGGACAGGTCAAGGGCAAGGATGAAGTCAAGGTCCAGCCTAAGGTTTCTGGTACAGTGGTTGAGAAGTATATCAGGGGCGGCGATAATGTACAGGCGGGACAGCCGTTGTATAAGATCGATTCCCGTCAGTATGAGTCTGCAGTCCTTCAGGCACAGGCTACACTGGCACAATCAGAAGCGACACTCAATAATGCACAGATCGACCTCAGCCGTGATCAGGAGTTATTGTCGTCGGATGCTATTTCTGAGCAGACGGTAACAACACAGCAGTCGAATGTAAATTCTTACCAGGCAGCAGTTGCATCGAACGCAGCTTTACTGAAGAAGGCACAGGAGAACCTTGATGATACGGTTATTTATGCGCCGATGACAGGCAAGGTTTCGGTTGATGATGTAGCGGTGGGGACTTATGCAACGGCTGGTAATACGGCACTCGTTACAATCGGTTCACCGAATCCGGTGTTTGTACAGTTCAGCATCAGTGAGACAGAATATCTTAAGTATATCAATCTGCAGAATCTGAAGTCCGGCGAGAAGGCCAGTACGTCCGTTTATATCACGCTCAGCGATGGCAAGCAGTATCCTTTGGCTGGCCAGATCGTACAGGCAGACCGGGCTTTGTCTGAGAATACCGGGACACTTACCGTCAAGGCTCTTTTTGATAACCCGGAAGGGATTCTTCTGCCAGGCATGTTTGCGCGCGTAAAAATCGTTGGTGAGACTGTGCCGAATGCGATTCTTGTGCCGCAGCGTGCTGTACAGCAGCTGCTGGATAAGTCCTTTGTCATTGTCGTCGGTCCGGATAATAAATCAGTTTCCAAGGTTGTTACGCTTGGTGAGAAGGTCGGCAGCTATTACATCATCAAAGACGGTCTTTCTGCCGAGGATACCGTTGTTGTCGAAGGCCTTACGAATCTGCAGGAGGGCAAAGACCTGAATGTTACGATGGTAACACCGGAAGAGATGAATTTCTCTTTGACTGCTGACACAACACAGAAGGATTCCAGCTCGTCTTCGTCGCAGTCGTAAGGAGGGGACATCTTGTCAAAATTCTTTATTAACCGTCCGATTTTTGCGATTGTCATCTCCTTGATCATCGTGATTCTCGGTGTCATTTCGGCAGTGCAGCTGCCGATTGCGCAGTATCCGCAGATTTCGCCGCCGACGATCAGTGTCGGTACGAGCTATACGGGTGCAAATGCGAGCGTTGTAAACCAGACCATTGCCCAGGTCATTGAGCAGCAGGTCAATGGTACGCAGGGCATGGACTATATGAGCTCGAACTCGGATGATACCGGACGTTACAGTCTGAGTGTCACCTTTAAGCTCGGTACGGATGGCGATATGGATTCGGTCAAAGTGCAGAATAACGTTGCCATTGCGAATGCGAGCCTGCCATCGGATGTACAGGCTGTGGGTGTAACGACGAAAAAGGCCTCGAGTGATATGGCGCTCATGGTTTCCATTTATTCGCCGAACGGCACATATGACCGTACGTTCATGAAAAACTATGCCGATATCTATCTGATGGACAAAATCAAGCGGGTAAGCGGCGTGGGCGATGTCAATATCTTCGGTGCGGACTATTCCATGCGTGTCTGGCTGAATCCGGATAAACTTGCGGAGCTCGGCCTGACCGTCGCAAATGTGACGTCTGCCATCAAGGAGCAGAATATCCAGGCTCCTGCGGGTACTGTCGGCCAGATGCCGGCACCGGATACGCAGGAAAAACAGTATACGGGCAAGGTGCAGGGCCGTCTGACGACGGCAGAGGACTTCGGCAATGTTATCCTGAAGTCTGAAGCCAATGGTTCCTTTGTGCGTCTGAAGGATGTAGCACGCATCGAGACCGGACCAAAAACGAATAATATCGAATCCAAGGTCAATGGCGTGGATGGTGTAGGCTTCGGCGTACAGCTGACCAATGATGCGAACGCCATGCAGACCGTCAGTGAGGTCCAGCAGATCCTCAAGGAGGCTTCGGCTGACTTCCCGCCGGATTTGCAGTACAAATCCATTGTAGATAATACGAAATACATCAGTGAATCCATCAAGGAGGTTGTCACGACCTTCTTCGAGGCATTGCTGCTTGTTGTATTCATTGTCTTCATCTTTTTGCAGAGCTGGCGTGCGACCCTCATCCCGCTGCTCGCTGTACCGGTTTCTTTGATTGGTACCTTTACGGCGTTTACGTTCCTGGGATTTTCCATCAATACGCTGACTTTGTTCGCGATGGTGCTGGCGATCGGACTTGTCGTCGATGATGCAATCGTCGTCATCGAGAACGTCGAGCATCATATGCGCTATGGCGGACTGGATCCTAAGGACGCTACAGAACGTGCGATGGATGAGGTGCAGGGGCCGGTTGTGGCCATTGCGTGTGTACTGGCAGCTGTATTTGTGCCGGTCGCATTCCTGGGCGGCATGATGGGCGTGCTCTATAAGCAGTTCGCGCTGACCATCGCTATTTCTATGGCACTTTCTGCTTTTGTTGCGTTGACCCTTACTCCGGCACTTTGTGCGATGATGCTCAAGCAGCATGATCCGAATGCGCATAAGGGGATACTCGGGAAGTTCTTTGACCGGTTCAATGATTGGTTTGACCGTACGAAGGACCGGTATACCGGTGTTGTTGGCTGGTGCATCCGTCATGCGAAGCTGGGCATTGTGTTCCTGCTCGTTGTTTGCGGGCTTACGGGTCTGCTTTACAAAGTATTGCCGACAACCTTTGTTCCGGATGAGGATCAGGGCTTTTACATTGTTTCCGTGAATCTGCCGGAGGGTACTTCACTGAACCAGACGGTAAAGACAACGAATGCCGTAGCAGATGATCTGCAGCAGATGCCTGGCGTGAGTGATGTCATGCAGGTTACCGGCTTTGATATCCTGACGTTTGGTTCGAAGCCGAGCTCGGGTACGATGTTTGTGGGCCTGAAGCCATGGAGCGAGAGAACGACTCCGGATACACAGGTCAACGCGCTCGTCGGCAAGACCATCGGCATGGAAATGCAGAAGCATATTGAAGCTTCGACAATTGCATTCAATATGCCGGCATTGCCGGGCCTTGGCATGGTCGGCGGCTGGACGATGCAGCTGCAGGATATGTCAGGCCATACGGATGAGGAACTGGATACGATCGTCAAGCAGATCGTGGCAGCTGCGAACCAGCGGCCGGAGCTGCAGGGCGTCCGGACGACCTATAAGATCAATTCACCGAACTATGAGTTCGAGGTTGACCGTGAGAAGGTCAAGAATCTTGGTGTAGCGCTGTCCGATGTATTTACAGCACTGCAGGTCAACTATGGCGGCGCACAGGTCAACGATTTCAATCAGTTTGGCCGCACGTACAAGGTCATGCTGCAGGCAGATACGAACTATCGTGATGCGGCAGAGGCGTCCAAGTTCATTTTCGTCAAGAGTTCATCGGGTACGATGATTCCGCTCGATACATTGCTGAAGCCGAAGATGGGCACAGCACCATCGATCATCTCGCGCTTCAACGGTGCACGCAGCCTGCAGATTCAGGGCAATGCCGGTACCGGCTATAGCTCCGGGCAGGCGATGACGGCGATGGAAGAGGTCGTCCATCAGGCAGCACCATCCGGATTCAACATTGAATGGTCCGGTCAGAGCCGTGAAGAGCGTACAGCCAGCGGGTCTACCGGCAAAGTGCTGGCGCTGGCGCTGGTCTTTGTATTCCTGGCGCTGGCAGCACTTTATGAGAGCTGGAGCGTACCATATGCGGTATTGCTTACCGTGCCGACCGGTGTATTCGGTGCATTGTTCTCTGAGTATGGTCTGAGTATGATCGAAGCAATGTTTGGACATCAAAATGCCGGCTTGCAGAACAGTGTATATATGCAGATCGGTGTCATCATGATCATCGGTCTTGCAGCCAAGAATGCAATCCTCATCGTAGAGTTTGCGAAGGTGCGTGTCGATAAGGGCATGGATCCGGTCAAGGCTGCGATTGAGGCAGCAGGTCTTCGTCTGCGGCCAATCCTCATGACGTCCTTTGCGTTCATTATCGGCTGTCTGCCGCTGGCGATTGCAACAGGAGCTGGTGCAGCCGCCCGTAATGGTATGGGGGTTGCCGTTGTTGGCGGTATGCTTTTCGCTACCTCACTGGGTATCTTCCTGATACCGGTATTCTTTGTCATTACCGAGTATATTGCGGCGAAATTCGGGATGCTCAAGCAGGCCCGCAAAAAGACGCCGACCGATTATATGTGATTTTTATGAGATTTTCAGAGTGTCGTTTCGGCGGCACTCTTTTTTTTCAAAAAATCATTGCACAAAGAACGAATGTTTTATATAATAAAAAGAGATTGGAAGGGAGCGGTAAAAACTATATGGACAAAAAAGAAGCACTGAACAACGCACTGAAACAGATTGAGAAGGATTTTGGCAAGGGCTCCATCATGCGTCTGGGGGAAGCATCGGCGCATATGAACATCGAGGTCATCCCGACCGGAATCCTGCCGCTGGATGCAGCGCTGGGCGTTGGCGGTATTCCGCGTGGGCGTATCATTGAGGTTTATGGACCGGAATCCTCTGGTAAGACGACGGTCACGCTGCATATGATTGCAGAGGCTCAGAAGCAGGGCGGTATTGCCGCTTTTATTGATGCTGAGCATGCGCTTGATCCGGTCTATGCGAAAAAGCTTGGTGTGGATATCGATAACCTGCTGATTTCTCAGCCGGATACGGGCGAGCAGGCGCTCGATATCGTCGAGGCTTTGGTGCGCAGCGGTGCAATTGATATTATCGTTGTCGATTCGGTAGCGGCACTTGTGCCAAAGGCGGAAATCGAAGGCGATATGGGTGATTCGCATGTAGGCCTGCAGGCTCGTCTCATGAGCCAGGCGATGCGTAAGCTCACGGGTATCATCAGCAAATCGAGTACGATTGCCATCTTTATCAATCAGATCCGTGAAAAGGTTGGTGTCATGTTCGGCAATCCGGAGACGACAACCGGCGGACGTGCATTGAAGTTCTACTCTTCTGTGCGCCTGGAGGTCCGCAAGATCGATACAATCAAGCAAGGCACGGATGTCATTGGCAATCGTACCAAGATCAAGGTCGTAAAAAACAAGGTTGCACCACCGTTCAAGATTGCGGAGTTTGATATCATGTATGGTGAAGGCGTGTCGAGGGTCGGCAGCATCATCGATATCGCTTCAGACCTTGATATTGTGGATAAGAGCGGTGCATGGTATTCCTATAATGGTTCAAGGCTTGGACAGGGCAAGGAAAATGCCAAGGAAGTGCTCAAGCAGAATACAGAGCTTTGTGCTGAAATCGAAGCCAAGGTGAGAGCAAAGCTGCTGGCACCGGCAGTAGAGGCAGCTGCAGCAGAAGAAGCCGCTGCAGCGGAAGAGACGGAAGCAGCAGATGCAGCAGCCAAAGAATAAGAAGACGGCACTGGTTCAGGCTGTGGATCTTTTGGCCAGGCAGGAGCAGAGCACGAATAAGCTCCGGGAGAAGCTGCAGCAGCGCGGCTATGCCGGGGATGAGATCGAGGCGGCAATCCAGCGCCTTGAGGAACGTCATTATCTGGACGATGCGGATGCCTGTGCACGGCAGTTTCAGTTCCTGTATGAAGAGAGCCGCCAGAGTGTGCGCCAGATTTGTGCGAAGCTCATGCAGCGCGGTTTTGAGAGCAGTCTTGTGCGCGAATGTGTGCCGCGGGATATCTATGAACGTGAGAAAAAGGCAGCCATGCGCTGTCTGAGCCTGAAGTTCAGGCCGTCAGCCGAAGAACAGAAAATGATGCAGCATCTTTACCGCAAGGGATTTGACAGCTCGGCAATCCGTGCGGCTGTTGAAGAGTTTCACTGCACCGATGAAGAATAGAGATCTGCTGCAGGACAGGGAATACTTTTGAAAGACTCCTGTCCTGCGGCAGGTTTTTTTTTGTGGGCAGAGAATAGAAAAGAGAGATGAATGTGGAAAAGGGGAAAAGAAAATGGATATTGTTCTGAAAAATGGCAAAATTATTACTGCACATAGTTCTTATTTTGCGGATCTTTGGATCAGAGATCAGAAAATCCAGGCAATCGGGCTGGATTTAGAGATATCCGGTGCGAAAATAATTGATGTCCGGGGGCAATATATCCTGCCGGGTGCGATTGATGTGCATACGCATCTGGAATTTTCTGCGGTCAATGGAATTTGTTCGTCGGATGATTATTTTGCGGGCACGCGCGCTGCTGCCTGCGGCGGCGTCACGACGGTCTTTGATTTCGTGACGCAGCAAAAGGGCGAAGGGATACGGGAGGCTGCTGCGCGGCGTGACCGGCTTTGTGCACCCAAGGCCTGTGTAGACTATGCGTTTCATGTGGCCCTGACGGATTTGCGTGCGGATGTACTGGAGGAATTTGCTCATGCGGCACAGGAAGGCCTGACGAGCTATAAGCTCTACATGGTCTATCGGGAATGCGGCCTCATGATGTCCGATGCAGAGATCTATCAGGCTTTGCGGAGGTCGGGGGAAACGGGTACGCTCATTGAGGTCCATGCGGAGAACCAGGATATCATCGAGATGAATATCGAACAGTTTCGTGCGGCAGGTACGCTCACGCCCTGGTATCACTATTTGAGCCGTCCGGAGGCCGTAGAGGCGGATGCTGATCTGCGCGTGATCCATTGGGCGAAGGCACTGCATGTTCCTCTGTATATTGTACATCTGGCAAATGCAGAAGGGGTGCAGGCAGTGCGTGAGGCCAGAAGAGAGGGCTATGAGATTTATGCTGAGACCTGTCCGCAGTATCTGGCCTTTACGTCTGAGGTCTATAAGCGGCCGGATGCCTGCGATTTTGTATGCTCGCCGCCGATGAAGGGAAAGACTAGTCAGGATGCACTTTGGCAGGGAATCCGGGATGGCACGATCAGCACGATTGCTACGGATCATTGTCCGTTCAGTCAAAAGGACAAGGAACGAGGCCGGCAGGATTTCACGAAGATTCCGAATGGCTGCATGGGCATTGAGACGATGTACCCGTATATGCTGAGTGCGGCGAATACCGGCAGGATTTCTTTTGCCAGGGCAGTGGAACTTTGTGCGGAAAACCCGGCACGAATCTTTGGCTGCCCGGCAAAAGGCCGCCTGGAGCCTGGCATGGATGCAGATCTTGTTTTGTTCGATCCTGCCCGGGAGTTTACGATTACCCAGCAGGCCATGCATTCTGCTGGTGATTATACCATTTGGGAAGGCATGAAGCTCAGCGGCCGGATCATGGCAGCCTATTCACGGGGAAGGCTGGTTTATGCCGATGGAGAATTCCTTGGCGAGGCTGGCTGGGGTGCTTTTGTAAGATGCCAGCCAAATGTTTGACTGATTTTTATGAAAATACAAAAAATAAGCAGGATTTTTACTGAGCGGCAGGGAATGTAAACATAGAAAGATATTTTACAGGGAAGATAGTCCTGCACAAGCAAGAATATTTGCGAAAGATGCCGGGGAATGATTTTCCCTGGAGAAGACGGAATGCTGGAGGGTAGTACTGTACCTATCAAAAGGAGCTGATTTTGTGAAAACGATCAAAATGCGTTTGATTCTTGTCATTGTAGGTGTTTCCTTGTTGACGACACTGCTGATCGGCGGTTTTTTTATCTACAACATGGTTCAGACAAGCAATGAAGGACTGGTTACCTATCAATCAGAATTAAGAGGAAATGTTGAACGGGAGCTGCGTTTGCAAACAGAGTCGGCTATTTCGGTGATCGACAGTTATTATAAAAAGCAGCAGACCGGAGAGCTTACGCCGGAACAGGCAAAGAAGGAAGCTGCAGATCGTATCCGCGATATGCGTTACGATGCCGGAGCAGGGTATTTTGCCATTGATACTTATGAGGGGGTAAATGTTGTGCTGCTTGGGCGTGATGCGGAGGGAAAATCGCGCATCGATGCAGTGGATCCGAATGGAAAACATTTCATACAGGAAATTATTGCAAATGGAAAGAAAGACGGCGGCGGCTATACTGAATTTATGTTTGCTAAACCAAATACAACAGAAGCATTGCCCAAAATGAATTATTCTGCTGTTTTTGCGCCATATCAATGGGTGATCGAGACGGGAGTCTGGATTGACTATATTGACGCACAGATTGCGCAGAAAGCAGAAAAGCAAAGCGCGGAGCTTCATAGCGGGATTTTGCGTGTGATTTTGTATATGATCATTCTGGAAGTCCTGCTGGTTTTCTTTGGAATCTATGTGGGCAAGAAAATCGGCCATCCGATTCAGTTGATGGCTCAGCGGGTGAATACACTGGCGACAGGAGATTTCCGTATCGTGACTTCTGCTGAAATCGAAGCACTTATGG
>CAZTAP010000035.1:0-19980 GCA_964611665.1 uncultured Selenomonadaceae bacterium
ATTATATCACACAAAGACAGACTTTGTCCAATTTTTCCTCTTACTTTTTCGGTGCATCAGCACCGCAGTACGGGCAGCTCTTCCAATCCCGTTCAAGCTCACGTCCGCAATTCAGGCACAAAAGCTTCATGGTATAGCCGCACTTCGGACACTGCTGAAAGCTCGACGGCACCTGGCTGCCGCACATCGGGCAGCCGATGGTTTCACTCACATCAACAGCCTCCCCCTCCTGACGGGATACATCCTCATCCGGATACACCGGCCTCGGTACACGCCCCCTGCCGTGCAGACGACGACCCAGGATAAGATAGAACAGACCAACAATATAGGGAGCAGCTGCCGTTCCTAATGCCCAAAGCAGGCGTGTATTCGAGCTGTAACCCCATTTCTTCGTATCGCGATAAACCAGAAGCGCAGCAATAATACTAAGCAAAAGATGTACTGGCATGTAAATCCCCTAACCTTTCATCATAACGTCATTATCCACTCAGATTCCCTTATCACACAGCCTTAACGTACAAAATAAGGCTTGAGCAGCAAAGTCAAAAAGAACAGCACCGCAGAAATCACGACAATCGTCGCCCCGGCAGCCATGTTGAAATAATAGGCCAGAATCAGGCCGGCAAAACCGGAAAACAACGCAATCAGCACGGACACAAGATGATAGCCTTTCACATCATTGGTAACATTGCGTGCTGCCGCAGCCGGCAGTACGAGCATGGAATTGATGATGAGCAGCCCCACCCACTGGATACTGATGGCTACAATGACCGCCAGGATGGAAGCAAAAAGCCCTTCAACCAGCAAAGACGGAATCCCGCGGCTGCGCGCAAAGGATGGATTGATTGACAGCACCAGCAGCGGATTGAAAATAAACGCCCAGGCCGCGAGCACAAAAACGAATACTCCGGCCAGCGCAAAAATATCCTGCGGCGCAATGCTCAAAAGATCGCCGATCAGATAGGAAGAGAACTTGTTGAAGCCTCCGCCATAGGACATCATCATCAGACCAAGTGCAATGGCCGTTGAAGAAAATACACCGATTACGGTATCTGTCGAAGCACTGCTTTTGCTCTTAATGTACGTAATGAGCAAAGAAAACACAACGGAAAACAGCACCAAAGAAAGCAGCGGTGAAACAGCCCCGAGCAGCACGCCGATGGCAATACCCGTAAAAGCACCGTGCCCGAGAGAATCCGAGAAAAACGCCATGCGGTTGGAAACAACCATCGTACTCAGCAGGCCGAAAAGCGGTGTGACCAGCAGAACTGCAAGGAACGCATTCTTCATGAAGGTATGGTCCATCCATTCAAAGGGCAGCAATGTGCCCAAAAGAGCGTAAATCATCTCCATCAGGCATTTACCTCGCTTTCCACGGAAACGCCGGCCAGCATACCAAAGATCTTCTTGGTCCGCTCATCCGTGAATACTTCCTGCGGCGTGCCGTTGCAAACTACACCCTGATCGAGAAGCACTACCTGATCCGCATGACGCGCTACCAGATTCAAATCATGAGAAATCAAAATAATGGCCATATCCTCTTTTTCCCGCAAATCTGCCACAATCTCATAAAAAAGCTCCAGGCCATTCTGGTCAACGCCGGATACCGGTTCATCCAAAAGCAGCAAGTCCGGTACAGGGTCCAAAGCCAGCGCCAGGAGCACACGCTGCAGTTCACCACCCGAAAGGGCACCCAGACGGCGGTCGATGAGATGCTCCGCCTTGACTCTGGCCAGGCTTTGCAAAACACGCGGCCGCAGCTTTTTCGATGAGCACAGCCATACCGGACGTTTGGACAGGCAGGCCATGAAAATATCCATGACGCTGGTTGGCGAGCTCACATCGAACCGCAGATATTGCGGCACATAACCAATAACCGGATGACCGGTATGTTTTCCCTTCGCATCGACATAATGCAAAGACCCCGTATGTTTCACTTCCCCCAGGATTGCCTTCAACAATGTGCTTTTCCCGGCTCCGTTCGGTCCGATCAAGGCAGTGAGCTGACCGCAATGAATATGGATATTCACATGTGAAAAAATTTCCAGACGGCCAAATTTGACCGAAAAATCTTCAATCTTTGTACAACAAAGCTTTGTGCAGTCGCCGCACGATGATGCGCGATGATGCAGAATCGTCTTAAACAAGAAAACCAACCTTTCTATTTTTTGCCGTTCTTCATTTTGTTCCGACAGGACCAGCATAGTCCGTAAAATTCAAAAACATGCCCGGTCACCAGAAAGCCATGCTTTTCTGCCTCTTTTTCATAGATTTCATTCATCGGACAGATATCAATGCATTCGGTCCTGCCGCATTCCGTACAGACAAGATGATGGTGATGATGCCCTTGCTCGACAATTTCATAGACATTCCCTGCAGAGCGGTAAACTTCATGAACAATCCCAAGTTCCGTAAGCAGCGTGAGATTCCGATAGATCGTATCCAGAGAAACGTCCGGCTGCATTTTGCGTACAGCTTCCAGAATGTCCTGTGCGGTTGGAAATTGTCCGCAGGTATCCAGGGCTGTAAGCACAGCCCGACGCTGCGGCGTTATCTTATAGCCCTTCTTGCGCAGCATAGAAAGACTCTTTTCCGACTGCTTCTCCATCATGCACCTTCCTAAATAGTAATTTTCGTATTTAAGTATTCTAGCATTTTCCCTCACGAACGTCAAATGTCCCACTTACTTTTTCAACCGCAAAAAGCCCCAGCTGCTCAGACAAAAACACAGTACACCGTAAAAAAGCAAGACAAGAAGTGAACTCAAGGCCACCTCGCTGCCGCTGCCAAGGCCCCGCAGCAAATAGCTTGTATGCGTGAGCGGCAAAAGCTCGATGAACCAGCGCACAACATCCGGCAAAGCATGGGTGGAAAAGAATGTCCCGCACATAAAGGACATCGGCAGCAGAATATAGGTATTGACCTGCCCCATCTCCTCATAGGATGAAATCGTCATCGCTGCAAAAAAACCGATCTCAGCAAAAATAATGCAATTCAAAATCAAGACGCATAAAAAAAGCGGTGTAAATGCAAAATGTGCACCAAACAAAAATGCCAGTACCACAATAATGGCCGAAGAAATCAATCCCCGAAGCACCGCAGCCAGGATTTTCCCGATGACAAAAGAATACGGACAGATCGGTGCAATCAGATACTGCTCCAGACTCTTATGATAGATACGCTCTGCGTGTACCGGCGTAATGCTGTTGAAGCTGATATTCATCGAATTCAGCGCCAGGATTCCCGGCACCAGGAAATCAATATACGAACCGCCGCTCACCTGGATACTGCGGCCAAGCCCCCAGCCGAAAGCTACGAGATAAAGCATCGGTGCCACCATGCGGCTCAAAATGAACTTCGTCATACGGCGCCTGAGCACTACCCAGTCACGCCAGAAAACCGTCCAGATATCATAAAGCATCACAATCCCGCCCTTCTGCCCGTAAGCTCAATAAATACATCCTCCAGATTAGAACGGCGGATTGAGGTACTGCCTTCCATCGTACCGGCAAAATCAGCGGCCTCCCTGCGCGTATCGAAGAAACGATAATCCCGGCCGGCTCCAGCCTCCCATTCCACAACATAACGTCCCTGACGTTCACAGAAAGCCTCCGGGGTATCCAGCGCAATCAGTTTTCCCTTATTCACAATAGCTACGCGTTCACAAAGATTCTCGGCCTCTTCAATATAGTGCGTTGTCAAAAGAATCGTCACATCATTCCTGGCCATTTGACGAATCAAATCCCAGATACGCCTGCGCACCTGAGGATCAAGTGCCACCGTCGGCTCATCGAGAAAAAGGATCTTTGGCCGATGGATCAGCGCGCGCGCAATAAGCAGGCGCCGCTTCATGCCGCCAGATAAGCGTCGTACATTATCATTGATGCTGTCCGTAAGCTCCACATATTCAAGCAATTCCGCAATACGCTCACGGCGTTCCCTGCTCCCCATATGATGAAGCCTTGCATGCAGCTCAAGATTCTCACCTACCGTGAGGTCCT
Organism: uncultured Selenomonadaceae bacterium; assembly: GCA_964611665.1. Taxonomy (GTDB): domain Bacteria; phylum Bacillota; class Negativicutes; order Selenomonadales; family Selenomonadaceae; genus CAZTAP01. Next base: position 4,002 of record CAZTAP010000035.1, read on the forward strand.
GATCGAAGTTCACATGCTGCGGTACCACACCGATCAGCCGCTTCATTTCCTTTTCATGTCCCTTGAGCTCCTGCCCGTCATAATAAATGGCCCCGCTCGTAGGCTCAGTAAGCATAGTAAGCATACGGATCGTTGTAGTCTTTCCGGCTCCATTCGGTCCCAGCAGGCCAAAGACCTCTCCCTTTTTAATTGAAAAGGAAAGTCCGTCAACCGCCGTCTTCCAGGCCGTTTTCTTTTCTTTGTCTTTATGCTGAAATTTTTTCACCAAAGTTTCAATACGAATCATCATTCCACCTCATTTTCATGCTTATCCATTGTCTCACATTTTCACCCAATAGAAAAGGCATCGCCGCACACGATGCCTTAAATCCGTCCCATCTTCTCTGCACTTTTGCATTTCCTCTCATAGTTCAATCACAAAAAACGCTGCAGGACACGATACAGCTCTCCAATATCGATTGGTTTGGCAATATGCTCATTCATCCCCGCCGAAAGTGCTTTGGCTACATCCTCTACAAACGCATCCGCTGTCACTGCAATGATGGGAATTGTCTGCGCGTCTTCCTTCTCGCTCTGACGGATTGCACGTGCAGCTTCATAGCCATTCATGACTGGCATCTGGATATCCATGAGAACAGCAGCAAAGCTCCCCTCCGGCTCCTGTATGAATTTCTCCAGCGCGGCTTTTCCATTATCAGCAGTTTCAACGATAGCCCCTGTATTTTTCAGCAGTTCTTCTGCAATGAGCTGATTGATCTCATTATCTTCAACCAAAAGAATGCGTTTCCCTGCAAATAAACCTTCGATTTCTATCGGCAGCCCTGCAGCCATTTCCTTCAGCTCAGGCTCCGCTTTTTCCTGTGCCCGAGCAAAGGGCAGATCGACCGTGAACTTCGTTCCTTCACCAAGACTGCTTTCTACCGCAATTTCTCCATTCATCAGCTTCACAAGATTATGCGCAATGGAAAGCCCGAGTCCGCTGCCGCCGAATTTCTGGAAGGTATTCGCCGATTCCTGTTCAAACGGCTTGAACAAACGCTGACGAAACGTATCGCTCATACCGATTCCCGTATCTGCTACAGAAAACTGTACATATACACGTTCTTCATCCTGATATTTCAAGCGGGCCTTCAGGATCACACGCCCTGCAGGCGAAGTAAACTTGACCGCATTGGATAAAAGATTGACCAGAATCTGGGTGATGCGCTTCTCATCCCCTAAAAGCTGAGGAATCTGCTCTGTCTCATCGATAATCCGAAAATCGATCTGCTTGATTTTGCATTGCATCTGATAGATATCAATAACAGGTGCCAGCAGTCTGTGGAAGGAAAACGCCTGCCGCGCAATCTTCATGCGCTGATGTTCAATGGCTGACATATCCAGAATATCATTGATGATATTCAGCAAAAGTTTGGACGCTTCTTCGATCTTATCCAGTGCATCCTTCATGCGCACAGCATCCGCCAGATATCTCCTGGCCAGTGCAGTCATCCCGATGATGGCATTCATTGGCGTGCGGATTTCATGGCTCATACGGGACAGGAAATCGCTTTTTGCCTGATTTGCCAGATTCGCCTGACTCATTGCTTCAGAAAGCTGTCGATTTCTGGCATGCAGCATGGCAATATGCCGACGGTTTGCCAGGATGCCAATCGTCACAGTAATGAGGATGATCATGCTCAGAACCACAGCAATTTGTACGGTCAGAGAATATTTGCACCAGAAGTCCCGCCAGGAAAGCTGAATCTCCGGAGAGGAAGTATTCTGGAAAATAATTGCCTGTATATCATCCGTAGACAAAAGATCCATGTACTTGTTCAAAATAGAAATCAGCCGCGGATCCGCATCGCTGCGCGCTGCCGCATAGAAAGACCCTCCCATCTGCTTGGAAACATCCCATATCGTCATATCCGCAAATTCCGGATGCTGCAGCATTGCACTTACAATATACGAATTCTGAAAGGCTGCATCGGCTTCGCCATTTTTCACGGCCCGGAAACAATCTTCCAATGTCGGGTAATAGACAATCGTAAACTGTGGATTATTCTCCTTCAAAAAGGTTCCGCTGCCCTTGATCTCTGAAGGAATAGCTATCGTGTAGGCCTCATGGATATCAAATTTCCGGTCACGCAAGCCTGCAAACGCCCGATTATTATCAATATAAGCATGTGACAAAGAAAGCTCCGGATCTTTGCGGCGGTCTTTAGTCGCTACGACAGCAATGAAAAGATCGATATCCTTTTGCCGTTCCTTCACCGCAGCAATGGAACTATCCTTTTCAATCGGCACAAAATCGAACTGCAGACCGCTTTTCTCTCCAATCAGATGGAACACATCGATGAGAACCCCCTTGATTTCATCCCGGGCTTTGTCATAATAAACCAGCGGATACCAATCCGTATAACAGCCCACACGAATATGATGCTGCTCCTGGATATAATCCTGTTCCAGACGTGTAAGCGAAGGCACCGCACTGCCACTATACCTGCCATAATATTTCTCAAAAATATTCGACAAGAAATCCGAATGTTCATAAGAAATCTGTTCCATCGTCTGATCCAGTTCAGAAAGCAGCACATGGTTGGAATGCTTGCCCGTCACAACATAAAACGGTGCATATTTCAAGGTTGCCACCAAACGATAGCCTGGCACCCTGTACAAGCTTGACAAAGCAACCGCATCGATCTGTCCATCATCCAGCGCAGCTAATGCCTGCTCATAGTCAGGAAAATCAACTTCCGTAAAATTGAACCCATGCACTTTCGCATATTCCCTGGCTGCTGTTATCTGATACGATCCTTTTGTACCTCCAATCCGGATATCCTGCATATGCATATAGTCTTCATAACGGATATTCGAAAGCCTGTCCGATACATACAGACCACTCATCGCAGTCCCGATGGCATGTTCAGGATAGGCATAAGCATTGCTCTCCCGTTCCTCTGTTCTCATCACAGGCATAACAAAATCCAATTCACCCCGATCAAGCTTCTGCTGAAGTTCCCCACGGCTGCCGCGGATATATTCATAAGTCCAGCCCGTATAACGCGAAATTTCCTCAAAATACTCAACGCCCATTCCCGCATAAGAGCCATCCTCCTTCTGATCAACAAAACCAGGATGTACAGTATAGCCAATACGCACGGGCCGGGTCAAAGCATCAGCCTCTGCAGCAGCAGGCAGTGCGCAATTCAAAACGATACAGACAAGGAGTAATATTTCCATAAACACTTTCATATTGTTCTCCTGTTCAATTCAGTAATTCTGCCGGGAAGTACAAGGCATTGCAGTTCCCTAAATTCTTTCATCTTCTGCTATCTTCTGCATAAACCCTTCTATTTCCTGCTTTATCCCCATCTATAGGTAAAATATGTGAATAGAATAAGAATTATTTATTTTACTTATCTTTTTAATATTGTTATGATAAAATTAATATAATTTATCTGACTGGAGGCTTTCCTATGAAAAAAATTTTGATTCTTGGCGGTGTTGCCGCTGGTACAAAAACTGCAGCCAAACTCAAACGCCTGCAGCGCGATCTTGATCGTAGATGCTGAGCTCAGGACCAGCCTGCCGGATGTTTATGCTGCAGGTGACTGTGCCATGGTCAGCAGCCGTCTCACAGGAAAGGCCCAATGGTCTCCAATGGGATCAAGTGCCAATATGGAAGGACGTACTCTGGCCCATGTCATTCAAGATTGCCGTTGGCGGCTGTCCAAATAACTGTGTAAAACCCGACCTCAACGATATTGGCATCATCGGACAGCGCGCACCACAGCCGACACTTGCCCAGTGCAAAGCCTGCGGCCTCTGCCAGCCAAAGAAAGCTTGTCCGATCCATGCAATCACTCAGGAAAGCAGGCAGCAGCCCGTACTGCATGAAGAACTCTGCAACCGCTGCGGGCGCTGCCTGCATACCTGCCCCTTCCATGTATTCGATGACAGCATCGATGGCTGCAAAATCTATCTTGGCGGGCGCTGGGGCAAAAAAATCAGGCATGGCCAGGCGATGGATAAGCTCTTTACGAGCAAAGAAGAAGTCCTGTCCACCGTCGAAAAAGCCATCCTGCTCTTCCGCGACCAGGGTCTGACCGGCGAGCGCTTCGCGGACACCATTGACCGCATCGGCTTCACAAAGGTACAGCAGCAGCTGCTTGCCAATACCTTGCTCGAAAACAAAGCAGCAAACCTTGCCGCCAAAAAGCATCTGGTTGGCGGCGCCACCTGTTAAAAAAATATTTCCTTAACACCTAAAAAGTGCCAGCTTCCCGAAAAGAAGCTGGCACCTTTTTACTGAATATCCTTAACCGTATAATCTCTGGCCTCAACGGCTTTTTTCAGACTTTCCTCCGGCACCTCGCTGCGCAGGGTTACGACTGCTGTGCCCTTTTCATGGCTGACCACAGCTGCCTCCACCCCCGGCAATGCCTCCAGTGCCTTCTTTACTGCGGCCTCGCAATGGCCGCACATCATGCCTTCGATCATCAATGTTTTCTTCATCGTCTTTCCCTCCATTTTTTCTTCTGCTTCTCTTTTACTGCCATTCTTCTGTCCCTTTCCAGCCGCAAGCTTTACGAAATTCAGGCGCAGTGCATTCGTCACTACAGAAAAACTCGAAAGGCTCATGGCAGCTGCCGCAAAGACCGGATTCAGCGTCCAGCCAAAAACCGGTATCCATAGGCCGGCAGCCAAAGGAATACCGATGATGTTATAGAAGAACGCCCAGAAAAGGTTCTGTTTAATATTCCGAAGCGTTGCACGGCTCAGCCGGATTGCTTCCGGAACATCGCTCAGCCGGTCCTTCATCAGTACCACACCGGCTGCGTCCAGTGCAATGTCAGCCCCGGCACCAATGGCAATGCCCGTATCCGCACGTGTCAGTGCAGGCGCATCATTGATTCCATCGCCAACCATAACGACAGGGCCATCCTGCTGCAGCCTGCGGACAACCGCCTCTTTACCGGCAGGCAGCACACCGGCAATGACTTCATCCACACCAGCCTGCACAGCAATGGCATCTGCCGTTGCCTTGTTATCCCCGGTAAGCATGATGACCCTGAGCCCCATAGACTGCAGGGCCCGGATCGCAGCAGGGCTGTCCTCTTTGATTGCATCTGCTGCCGCAATAATCCCGGCCACTCTGCCATCCCGGGCAAAAAGCAATGGGGTTTTCCCCTCTGCGGCCAGGCTTTGCGCTTTTTCTCGCAGCGCAGAGCTCACTTCCAGCTGCGTCTCCAAATACAGCAGGCTGCCGCCCAAGAGCTGCTTTCCTGCCAGCTTTGCAGTAAGTCCATGGCCAGGCAAAGCCTGGAACTCTTCAACTTCAGGAATATTTTTTCCCTTCACCTCAGCCAAAATCGCCTGTGCCAAAGGATGCTCGCTTTTCTTTTCCAAAGCTGCAGCAAGCAGCAGCAGGTCTTCTGACGAGAAACCTTCTGCGGCGATCTTATCGGTCACACGCGGTCTGCCGCTGGTGATTGTCCCGGTTTTGTCCAACACGACGATGCTTCCCTTGCCAACTTCCTCCAGGGCAGCTGCCGTCTTGAACAGAATACCATGTCTTGCTCCCACACCATTGCCCACCATGATGGCAACGGGAGTCGCAAGGCCCAGTGCACAAGGACAGCTGATGACCAGCACGGCAATCCCGCGCGCAAGTGCAAACCCAAAGGTCTCTCCCAGGAAAAGCCAGACCAGCACGGTAAGCACCGCCAGCAAAATGACCACTGGCACGAATACACCGGAAACCTTATCCGCCATGCGTGCAATCGGTGCCTTTGTCGCTGCAGCATCGCTGACCAGGCGGATGATCTGTGCCAGTGTCGTATCCTCGCCAACCCTTGTTGCACGGCATTCCAGAAACCCTGACTGATTCATCGTGCCCGCCGAGACAAAATCACCGGCAGATTTATCGACAGGAAGACTTTCTCCCGTCAGTGCAGCTTCATTGACCGCACTGCTGCCCTTGATGATACAGCCATCTACGGGGATATTCTCTCCAGGCCGCACAACAAAAACCGCTTCTTTCTGTACCTGTGCAATCGGCGTGACAATCTCCTGACCATCCTTCAGCAGCACAGCCGTCTGCGGTGCAAGCGCCATAAGTCCTCGAAGCGCGTCCGTCGTACGTCCTTTGGCCCTGGCTTCCAGCAGCTTGCCCACCGTAATGAGCGTAAGGATCATCGCTGCTGACTCAAAATAAAACTCCTGCATGAGAGCAGCTGCGGCTGCCAGATTGCCAGCCGCCTGGGCTGCCGTCATTTGGAAAAGCGCTGCGGTACTGTAAGCAAAGGCTGCGGCTGCCCCCAAAGCGACCAGCGTGTCCATATTCGGTGCGCGATGCCAGATACCCTGAAAGCCACGGATAAAGAACTGCTGATTGATGCTCATGACCGCTGCGGAAAGCAGCAGTTCCAGAAGCCCAATCGCCGTGTGGTTATCCTGGAAAAACAGCGGCAGCGGCCAGCCGAAGAGCATATGTCCCATCGAAAAATAAAGCAGCATGAGCAGAAAGAACACCGAGGCAAGCAATCTGTGCTTCAGTGCATTCAGCTCCTCCCGGCCTGATTTTTCAAGCACTGCTGGGGCCGCAGCTTTTCCCTGCAGCTTCGGCACAGCGCCATAGCCTGCTGCTTCAACAGCGGCAACGATTTCCTGCGGCTCAGCCGTGCCATCAACTCCCATGGAATTCGTCAGCAGACTCACCGCGCAGTCCTTCACGCCGGGCACGCTGCGCACAGCTTTCTCCACGCGTGCGCTGCAAGCCGCGCAGCTCATGCCGGTTACCTGATATTGTTTCATCTTGGATTTCCCCTTTATTTCATAAGCTTTTGCAGCAGCGCCGTAAGCTCATCTACTGCCTCATCCCGGCCCGAGCGAATATCTTCCACAACGCAGGATTTCACATGATTGGTCAAAAGTTCGCGGTTAAACGCATTCATCGCTGCGGTGACCGCCGCCGACTGCACGAGAATATCCGGACAATACGCGCTGCGCTCGACCATGCCGCGGATGCCGCGGATCTGTCCTTCGATACGGTTCAGGCGGTGAATCAGGCTTTTATATTCCTGCTCGGAACGTTCCTTCGTGCGCTGGCTGCATTGGCAGCAGTCCATATCTGTTCTTTTCTCCTCCATCATCATCCCTCATTTCTAAGGCCATTATATACCCCCTATGGGTATATGTCAATATGCATGATTTTTCCCTAATAAAATAGCCCGCAAATAAGCGGGCTATTCCTGTCACAGACGTATTTTTGACCGGAGAGCATCCCCCTGTCAAATCATAAACATTTCAGCAGACAATCATTTATGTGAATGACAATGTTCACACCCTCCACTGCAGCCGCCTGAGCCGCAGCAGGATTTCCCCGAAGAAAAATTACGATAAATGTGACGCAGTCCGGCAGCAAAGGCTGCCAAAATAATTACACCCAAAACATAAGTTGCCATAAAAATTCCTCCTGCTCATTCAAATCCCAGCAGCCGTCCGCCCTGGTAAACCAGTAAGGACACCACCCAGGCTGCTGCAAACGTATAACCTGCGGCAAAGAATACCCATTTCCATTTGCCGGTTTCTTTTCTGATCGTCCCCAGCGCAGTCACACACGGAGTATACAGCTGCGTGAATACCATAAAAGCCAGCGCTGACATCATCGTAAAGGCTCCGCCCATACTGTCAGCCATCGTTGCCGCTGTCTCTACGGCATCCTCAGCCTCTGTTGAAATATCCGGCGTACCATACAGGATGCCCATCGTCGAAAGCACGGATTCTTTCGCCAGAATACCTGTGACAATGGCCGAGCCGGCTTCCCATGTACCAAAACCATGAAAAGTGAACAATGCCGACATGGCTGCTCCGATAGAAGCCAGGAAGCTTGTATCCATGTCTTCTGTCGGTCCGGCAAAGTTATAATTGCTCAGGAACCAGATGAGTACAGACATCGCAAAGATAATCGTACCAGCCTTGACCAGATAGCCCTTTCCCTTATCCCAGGTTTCCAGAAGAACAGTCTTCATATCCGGCATGCGATAAGGAGGCAGTTCCAGAAGAAACGTCGAGCCTTTGTCCTTAAACGTAGTAACACCAAGTACCTTGGCCATAACAATTGCCATGACGATGCCTGCCAGATACATGGCAAATACGACATTGGCTGCATGATCCGGGAAAAACATCGCAGCAAAAAGTGCCATGACTGGCAGCTTCGCACCACAAGTCAAAAACGGAGTAATCAGGATGGACGTCATCCGGTCCTTTTCCGAATCCAGTGCGCGGGCCCCCATAATTGCCGGTACGCCACAGCCAAAGCCCATAATAAGCGGCATGATCCCCTTCCCTGTCAGCCCGACGCGGCGCATGATCGGATCCATAACGAAGGCTACACGCGCCATATAGCCTGTACCATCCAAAAAGCTCAGACAGAAAAACAGGGTAAAGATCAATGGTACGAAAGAAAGTACACTGCCTACTCCCTTGATTATACCATCGCTCACCAGAGACTGCATCCAGTCTGCTACACCGCCAGCCTCCATGGCATCTTTTGCCCAGTCAGCAACATCATTGCTCAGAAAGTCTCCCAAAGTATCCGCCAACGGCTGGCCAATCCAGTTAAACGTAAGTTCAAAAGTCGCATAAAGCAAAAGCAATAAAATAGGCAAGGCGCTCATTCCATTTGCCAAAAAGCGGTCAATTTTTTCTGAACGTGAAGGGCCCACATTTTCTACCGTAACAGCCGATGCCATGATCTTATCAATCAAAGCATAGCGCAAAGCGATCAAATTTTCTTGTATTTTTTCTTCCGGCATGCCACTGTTTTTAAGCTCATCAGCTGCCTGAATATGATCTTCTATAAGCTCGCTCGGCTTATAGTTCGACATCACGGTAGAAGTAAATACATCCAACAGCTTTTTCACGCTCTTTTTGCTGCGTCCGACCGTCTCTACAACCGGCATGCCAAAAGCATCCTCCAGCTTGCGCATATCAATATGAATGCCACGCCGTGCTGCCTCATCCTGCATATTAAGATCGATCAATAACGGAATACGAAGTTCCATCAGCTGTACAGTCAAAAAAAGGTTACGTTCAATATTGGATGAATCCACTACATCCACCGCAATTTCCGGCTTGGAATACTGAAAATAATCGATAACGATCTTTTCCTCTGGCGAGCGTGCATTGATACTATAGGTACCAGGTAAATCAACAATGGAAATTGCGCGTTCTTTATGATTCACATAGCCGATTTTCTTATCGACCGTAACGCCCGGCCAGTTGCCTATTTTTTGCCGTGCACCAGTAAGTCCATTAAATATTGTTGATTTCCCTGTATTTGGATTTCCCGTCAGGGCTATTGCTAAAGTTGCCATATCTCACTACTCCTCATTGCAAAATTTTTACTCTGCTATCGATACCTGGATTTTCGCCGCATCTGCACGGCGTAAAGCCAGATTGTAGGATCTGACCCCCAAGGCCATCGGATCACCCAAAGGAGCTGAACGCAATACCTTTACCTTTGTTCCTGGAATCAGCCCCATCGTCATAAGGCGTTCCTTCAATTCAGAATCCCCAACCGAATCAATCCGTACAATCATGCCAGTCTTGCCATCTCTCAATGTCATTTGATCTCCTCCTGCAGATTTTATGATAATGATAATGAATACCATTTCTATTTGCAAAGATAATGATATCCTATCTCAATTAGCTTGTCAAGTCAATTGATTATTTTTCTCAATTATATTTCTGATCGATATCAATAATTATTCTTTCCTACAAGAAGGATTTCTTCTCTTTTATCACAAATATATACGTATGGAAACTATCTACAAGGAGGCTTTTTATGTCACAAGATAACAATACACAGATGCCGCCCCACCAACTCTCGATGAGTGCCCGCCACTTTTTACGATACCTCGGACCTGGCCTGCTCATTACCGTTGGCTTCATCGATCCTGGCAACTGGGCTTCCAATATGGCCGCAGGAGCCAAATACGGCTACCTCCTTTTATGGATGGTAACCCTGTCCACCATCATGCTGATCATTCTGCAGCATAATGCGGCCCATCTGGGCATCGTATCAGGCGACTGCCTCTCCGAAGCCTGTGCACGTCATCTGCCCCGCCCGCTGAGCAGCTTCCTGCTCGGCTCTGCCGTAATGGCCTCAGCAGCCACAGCCCTTGCAGAATTGCTTGGTGGTGCCATTGCCCTGCAGATGCTGTTCCATCTGCCGATTCTCCCTGGTGCAATACTCATGGCACTGATCTGCGGAACCCTTTTATTGACAAATTCCTATAAAAAAATGGAAAAAATCATCATCGGCTTTGTTTCCCTTATCGGCCTTTCCTTCCTTGGTGAGCTCAGCTTCGTCACCATCGACTGGCCTGCAGCGATTTCCGGCTGGGTAACCCCAGCCATCCCCGATGGCTCGCTGCTTGTCATCATGAGCGTACTGGGTGCTGTTGTCATGCCGCATAATCTGTTTCTTCACTCAGAAGTCATTCAAAGCCGTCAATGGAACTTATCCGATGAAACCGTAATCCGGCATCAACTGCGCTATGAATTCCTAGACACGCTGATTTCGATGGGCCTTGGATGGGCAATCAACAGCGCAATGATTTTGATTGCTGCCGTTGTATTTTTTTCCCAGGGCATTGAGGTCACTGATCTGACACAGGCTGTTGATATGCTGCACCCGATTCTTGGCAGCAGTGCCGCGTTCCTTTTTGCCATTGCACTGCTTTTCTCAGGCCTTGCTTCGACGACAACCGCCGGCATGGCCGGCGGCAGCATTTATGCAGGCATCTTCCTTGAGTCCTACGATATCAAGGATCCGCATTCCAGAAGAGGCGTGCTGCTTACCTACGGATTTGCCCTGCTTTTCCTGTTGTTCATCCAGGATCCATTTCAGGGACTCATTTATTCGCAGATGGCTCTTTCCCTGCAGCTTCCCTTCACCATCTTCCTGCAGCTTTATTTAACTTCTTCCCCGGAAATTATGGGAAAATATGCCAATAATCTGCGTCAGAAAATCACATTGCTAATCATTGCAATATCTGTAAGCATCCTGAATATCTGGCTGCTCTGGGATATGCTGACCAGTACATATTGATTAAATGAGTTGTTCCGATTGGTGCTGATTCTCCGTCCGCCGCAAGAAGATAATCCAAAGTTACCACAGTACTGTATGACTGAAAGCCGTCATCTATCCTCCCTATTTCATCTAAAAATGAGCGTATGCAGTACGTTTACTTCTGCATACGCTCATTTTATTTAGGCAGACCAATACTGCCGTTCAAACAATTTTCTTTTTTGTGGTGCCAAAATACGGACACTATTCAAAACCACAGCAAGCGTTGCCATGTTATGGATAACTGCTGCCCAGAGCGGATTGATCCGTCCCAATGCTCCTAACAACATTGCCGCAGAATTTACCAAAATCGTTGCCGTAAAATTCTGCTGAATGATACTCATAGTCCGTCGTCCAATCCGCAGGGCTTCCATAAGATGCTCAGGATCTTCAGAATGGATGGTTACCGCCGAAGACTCCGCTGCAATATCGGTCTGTTGTCCGCCAAGCGTTACACCAACATCTGCAAAAGCCAGGGCGGGTGCATCATTGATGCCATCTCCTACCATCATGACGCGTCCACGCTTCTTCAATCTCATCACATAGTCTGCCTTATCCTCTGGCAAAATGTCTGCATAAAAAGAATCAATATCCATGGTATGAGCAACATCTGCCGCAACAGCTTTAGAATCTCCGGTAAGCATGACCACCTCATCAACCCCATATCGACGCATCTGATTCAATGTTTTTTTCATTTTCGGACGAATTGGATCATAAATTCCAATGAACCCCAAAAGTTTTTTATTCCGTGCCACATAAAGGAAATTTTGTTTTGCCTCCTGCTGCATGAGCCCTTCCTCATCTTTCACGTTATTTTCCTGCATAAATTTATAGCTGCCCACCAGAACAGAGCCGCCTTTATATTCTAAAAAATCTGGCACACGTGCCATCATACCTCGTGCGACAATAGTTTTTGAAGCTTTATGTTGAGGCGTCTCCCAATTCTTCTGCTTCACATATTTCTGGATTGCTACAGCCAGAGGATGTACTGAATGCTGCTCGGCAGAAGCAGCCAGTAAAATCATTTCCTGCTCGGTGATCTTTTCAGCTGTTTTCATTGTCGAAATCTGTGGGACACCGACTGTAATCGTCCCAGTCTTATCAAGTACAACGGTATCCGTCTCAGCCAGAGCTTCAATATAATTACCGCCCTTGACTAAAATTCCCTTTTTAGCAGTAGCAGCAATTGCTGCAGAAATTGCTGTAGCCGTAGACAGTTTTAACCCGCATGAAAAGTCAATGAACAGCAAATTTAGTACACGCTGCCAATCTCTGGTTGCTCCATAAACAATTCCTGCTCCAAGAAAGGAAATCGGTACAAGCAAATTTGCCATATTGTCCGCGAAATTTTGGACAGGTGCTCTGCGTGCCTGAGCCTCCTCCACAAGATGCACAATCCGGGCAAGAGAAGTATCTTTGCCGACCTTCTCTACAAAAACTTCTAACTCGCCTGCTTCCAGTACACTACCTGCATAAACCGGAGAATTTGCCCTTTTCATTGCCGGATTTGATTCACCTGTAATTGATGCCTGATTAACCGCCGCTGTACCATTTAGCACTTTACCATCAACACAAATTTTCTCTCCCAAATGAACAGCGATACAATCTCCTGTCTTGATAGACTCTACGCGAACCTTTCTTTCTATCCCATTTTCCACGAGCCAGACAAAGCGCTGATTAAGATTCATCAAATCAGAGATCTGTTTTCTGGCCCGTTCTGCTGCATAACTAGTCAGCATTTCCGCCCCATTTGACAAAGTCAGCAAGGTAAGACTCGACTCTGGTTTACCTGCTAAAACAGATGCAATGACTGCCGTTGCCGTCAGCGTATCTGCATTAGGCCGATGTTCCCGCACAATACCTCGCACACCATTCTTGATAAAATTCCGAGCAATTCCCAAAACCAGCATATTGCGTAATAGTTTCATGCTTAAAAATGTCTCTGGTGCAGCTTTTTTCAATACTTGAATAGCTGCAAAACTAACCAATGAAAAAATTGCTGCCCTCCGATAGTCTGCCATCCCCATCACTTCCTGCTGCCGCTGCCATTTGTATGTCATATGTTTAAAATATTCCTGCAATTCATGTAAAGATGCCTCATCTTTATACCAGATAGTCAGTTGTCTTTCATTACCAGCAGTAGAAACAATGCCTGGCAGGCTGCGCAGCCTGGCATGTAAAAGAATCCGTTTTTCCCGTTCTGCCCGAAAGGGCAAACGGATATGATAAACACCATAACTCATACCATTCGCCATCCCCTCAGTAAAGAAACAGCCCACCAAATCATCTGTGGTCCCGACGGTAGTTGATGAAAAAGCAACATTTTTCGCAGACCGCGTATAACAAAAAAGATGGATAACAGTGAGCTAAGATCAAACCAGTTCTGCGTGTGATCTTTCAAGCAGGAATTCATAGCTCCTACCGTTCGACGAATACTTTGCCCACTTTGCGCAAGCGCAGCATCGTTCTGCGCCTCTTTCGTTTTCCTTACGGAAAAGATATGTTCCCTTAGCCAGGCAATCAACGCATCTACCTGTTCTTCGCCAGAATATATCAGCAGCAAGCTTCCTGTAATCTGGTTGACCCGGACTTCCTGAATAAAGGACAGCTGAGAAAGCTTCTTTTGCAGAATTTCAGATAACTCCCCATTGCCTCGCAATACGGACACATAGTATCTGCGCCTTCCTGGCAAAACATGCTGCAGTACAATGCCAGGTTCCTTCATTATCCCCACAGACACTTTTTTTCCTGCAGACCGCCTGGTTAAAAAATCATGTACATTTTTTCCGATAGCTGCTCCCATCATTACACCTGATAGATAAGACATCGTTCAGAGCCTCCTTTTGGTATGATTTTTTATATACTTTTCCACCCGGGCAAGCTCCGCATTCGTATGTAAAAGCTGCGGCGTATATTGAATAAGAATCGACCCCGTCAATATATTCGTCTCTACTTTACTAAGTTCGCGAAATGAACGTAAATATCTGCATATCTGCTGATTCAAGGCAGTGTTGCCGACGAGTGAACGACTATACAAACGTATGCGGCCTGGTATATACGATGAGACTTCAACTGTACGAATAAACAATTCAAGCTCCCCTTGTGGAATTTGCAACAAATCAATTAATCCCAAATTTTACTCCTTTCTGAAAAAAAAGACTGTCCCATGAAAAGACAGTCTTCTTTTCAACAAGCCTCAAGCTTTTGCCGCAGTTTCCTGTGCTGCAATCATATCTTCAAGCTCTTCCTTCTGGCGCTGCAGTTCTGCCAATGGAACTTGTGCCATCGGGGCTGCCGACTGCATAGCCATCATCTGCTGTTCACGCTCCTGCATAAAACGATAGCCAAAAATCCCTGCGACCGCACCTACTGCCATACCAATCCAAAAATCTGTCTTCTGAAACATACTATCATCCTCCAATCATTATAATTGATAATGATATTAATATTTATTATCAATTATCAACTATAATAATAACCATTATCATTGAATTTGTCAAGAACCACTTTCTGGCAAATGCTTCGCCCAAAAATTTCAAGCCCGATTCATCTGCACTGTCAACTTATTTCAAATTATCCTTCTTCAGAAAAAAATTTTAGTTCTCACAGTCTTAGTTCGTTCCCCTCGTTATTCTCATCCACGCGTCATCTCCCCAGCCATAAAAACAAACAATCTTGTCATTTTCCCAAATCTCCTGTATCACTCCAATAAGTAATCACAACTTTCTTCATAAATCAATTTCCTTTTTTCTTAAACTGCCTGCAAAAGCTCCTGAAGAGGAATGCCACGCTGCAGGTTTAAACAAAATCTTTCTATACATTTACTGTAACAGTAAAAAAGCTCACGAGCAGCTTTTTCATTTGTATATACCTTCCAATAACCACTGTAAAGAAAATCTTTACCTTTATGTTCAATAAAACCACGAACATCTGCCGGTGGATAGCCTAAGAACAAACCTATCTCATGGGGGAATCCACAGTTCTGCAGGATCCGGCTGCGTAAATATTCCAGTTTCTCACTCAATGTATCTTCCAAGTGATAGCCTGCTTTCTTCAAGATGGATCGTGCACCAGACAATTCCAATAAACGACTCAATGCTGCCGGACGATAAAAAAGGACAAGCATATGATGTTGATTTTCTACCATAGACAGTACAGCAATTCCTTTGCACCGAAAACAAGGTGCATATTCCTCTAAAAGCATATAGATATCCTGGAATTTCGCCCTCTGGAAAGATACTAGGCTGGCAGATTTCAATCCAGTAAGTGTTGGTGCGCAGCATAATCCAAGTAACTGTTCAAATTCTCCATTATTCATATAAACATTCCTCTCTTTTCTATGATAATGATTATCATTTTTACTTATATAATAATCTTTCTCATTAATTTTGTCAAATATTTTATGCTGCAATTCCTCCGGTACCAATTTCTCAAAAAGGGGCTGTCGCACGAAGTGACTTTCACTTTGCCGACAGTCCTCTTTTTTACTCCAAATCTTGCTGGGATTGCGCTTCATGATTTATATTCTAAATAAGAGTACACAAAAAAATATCAGTCTATACTGATTTTTTGCATACTGTACACAGCCCGTTCACCACCAGATAATTTGCTTATCTGCTCATACCATGCTTTTTTCTCCTCAACAGGAGCATCTGCTGGTGGAAAATATATTCCCTTTCCCGTTGTCAAGTCTGTATCAAAATAGAAATACCGTGTATATTCTTTATCAGATAAACCAAGTTTATTATTACTTCCCTGGCTTGCACTGATTGCCGCTGTTGTTATACTACTAGTACAGCGTACACGAAATAACTAGACCAGAAGTACGCAGGATGAATTTTCAGCTGCAAGGCGGAG
>CAZTAP010000036.1:0-19924 GCA_964611665.1 uncultured Selenomonadaceae bacterium
AGGATACAATCTGCGTTCAATAAAGACGGGTGATGTTGAGTGTATAGGCTGGATGCATCATACTCAGGAAGGTCAAAAGCTCGGCCCCGTTGTCCGTGCTGCTTGTGTCTTCCTGCGTATTATCCTGAAGGTGCTGCTTGCTATGCCGCATATCCTGACCGGAAGATCCCGAACGTTCATTTCGGCTCACTGGCGGGATATAGAGACCACCTCGTGAAAATGCATTCAGGCTATAGGGCGTTATTTCCATAAATAAACCTCTTTCCTGTAAAACTATCCGTTCGGATATGCTTATTATAAAACATGAGTCTGAAAATCAGCTGAAAGAAGCTGAAAAAGCAGGAATTTATCCGTTTATGTCTAAATATTATAAATATTAAATATTTGTTTTGGTCGGGCTGCCGAGGTGATCGTTATGAAGAGGGCTGAGGACCGCCATGTGGAATTGTATCGCATACAATTAGAACACCTGGCGCATAAACCAGCGGAGTATAAAGAGCGAAGAGAAGTTGCTGAACAGGCTGTGCATGATTTCCCGAAGCTGCCGGAATTCCATGCAGAATATGCAGAGTGTCTGGCCTGGGTTTTTGATTATGATGCAGCACGTGTGGAAATGCGTGAAGCATTGTCGCTTTTTGCTGAGGCGCAAAAGTCCGGGTATCCGGGCGCTGTCGGCATGTTTACGCCGCAAAGCTGTGTGTGGGCACAGGGGCGGCTGGAGCTTTGGCAAAAAATTCAGCTGCGCATGCAGGAGATTACGATATCTGCCTGTGTCATTGTGAAAAATGAAGCGGCAAGAATTGGCTTTTGGCTCAAAAATGTGCGTGAATATGTGGATGAGATCGTCGTTGTGGATACGGGCTCACGGGATGGAACGAAGGATATTGTGAAACGCAGCATGGCGGGGATAGGCAAGCCATCGCTGCAGCTCAGGTCCTTTCCCTGGGATGATGATTTTTCTGCGCCCAGAAATTTTGCGTTGGATACTGCTGTTGGGAATTGGATTGTTTTTTTGGATGCAGATGAGCGGATTGCTGAACCGGAGCGCATCCGCGGCCTGCTGGCTGAAATTGATACAGAGCGGCCGCAGGTTGAAGCGGTAATGACTTTGCTGGTAAATATCGATGCAGATCAGGGAGAACGCGAGCTGCAGCGCGGCGTCAATGTGCGCCTGTTCCGCAGGTCGGAAGAACTGCGCTATTCCGGCCGGGTCCACGAGACATTGCAGAAGCCCTTCGGACGACTGGATACTGCCCGTGAGACGGATCGGCTGACCGTGTATCACACGGGATATTCTTCAAAACGCCTGGAGAACAAGATTCGCCGCAATCTTGCATTGTTGAATCAGGAAATCAGGGAAAACGGAGAAAAACCGCGTCATGCGTATTATCTGGCAAATTGTTATTTTGTGCTGCAGGATTACGAAAAGGCCTTATATTATGCGGAAAAAGCAATGGGTGCGCCGGTGCGGTTCATCGGACTGGAAAATGAAGCAAAAAAATGGGCGGCGATTTCACGGGAAAAGCTAAAAAATAAAAAGCGTGAATAATACAAATATAGATTGACAGAGAGACTTTTTGCGCATTATACTAAATTCATAAACAACAGTCAGAAAATTGTTTTGCAGGGATAGAGCAAGAGAGTTTTCTGGCTGCTTTTGGGTTCTGAATAAATATTAGGGAAAAGAGGCGTAAAAATGAACAATCTTTCTATTCGTACGAAACTATTTTTGAGCTTTGGCATTGTGATTGCCATGATTGCCGGGCTGGCAGGCTTTGCCATGTATTCCACCATGCAGATCAACAATCGGAGCCGTGAGCTCAATGATTCCTGGCTGGGAAGTGTTGCGGTGCTTGGCCGGATGATGCATGATGTGGGATCGGCACGCAGCTATGGAATCCTGCGGCCGCTGCAGACGGATCCGCAGCAGCAGACCGTGACAGCGGAGCTCATTCGCCAGAACAGAGAGAGTATGGACAAGGACATTCAGGATTACCGCAAAATCATTGAGAAGTCGAACTATAATACGGAAGAAGAGCGTCAACATGACATCAATCTGGTGAGCACGATTGAGAAGGACTGGAATAATTACAAGTCGTACGCACAGCGCTGTGATGTCCTGCTGAAAGAGGGGAAGACGGCAGAGGCTGTCGCACTCATGACGGGTGAGGCGGTTACGGCCTATCAGCAGGTGAATCAGAGCATCCATGATACCTTCGAAATGAATGAGAAGGGGGCTGCAGAGGCTGCTGCGGAAAATGAGGCGCAGTACAAGCATGCTGTGACACTTACCGTTACCTTGGTTGCAATCATCATTGCATTGAGTCTGCTGGTCGTATATCTGCTCAATAAAAATATCTGCGGCTCGCTGCAGGAGATTCTGCGTGTTTCTGGTGTGGCAGCAAAGGGGGATCTTACGCAGGAAGCCCGGGTTGAGGGACGGGATGAGCTTGCGGAGCTTGGTCAGGCCTATAACACGATGTTCGCCAACATCAAAGCACTGATCGGCAGTATCCAGAATACGGCAGAGCAGGTGGCCTCGGCATCAGAAGAGCTTACGGCCAGTGCGCAGCAGTCGGCGCAGGCAACGCAGACCGTAGCACAGTCCATCGCTGAGGTGGCCGAAGATGCATCCGGGCAGACGACTGCTGCAGAGAATACGGCAGCGGTTCTGCAGGGAACCGTGGATTATGTACAGGCTACGGTAAGCATTGTGGCAGAAACTGCGCATAAGACCAAGGAGGCTGTCCATAAGGCGGATGAGGGCAACCGCATTGCGTGCGATGCCGTAAACCAGATGAAAGAGCTCGCTGTTGTTGTGGGCGATTCCGCGAAACGCGTGGCACGGCTTGGTGAGCGTTCCAAGGAAATCGGCAGCATTGTTGATACAATTTCCGGGATTGCCGGACAGACGAACCTGCTTGCCCTCAATGCGGCCATTGAGGCAGCCAGGGCAGGAGAAGCCGGCCGGGGCTTTACGGTAGTAGCAGAAGAGGTACGCAAGCTCGCAGAGCAGTCCGCTACGGCGGCAGAGCAGATTGGTGCACTCATCGGCAATATCCAGAAGGAGACCGAATCGGCAGTTGTATCCATGCATGAAGGACTTGAGCATGTACAGCAGGGGCAGAAGCGTGTAGACAGCGCTGGTACAGCATTTTCGGATATTCTGCAGACGGTCGATGAGGTGAATTCCGGTGCAGCTGTGGCGGAAGGAACACTAAAGAATCTGCAGGTGAGCATTCAGAAAATCAAGGAAAGTTTTGCGGTGGTCGATCGGGCGGCCAAAGCAATCGGCAATGCTTCACAAAATGTTTCAGCGGCTACGGAAGAGCAGTCCGCAGGAATGGAGGAGATTGCAGCTTCAAGCCGTACGCTGGCCGGGTTTGCAGAGGAACTGCAAAAGGCAGCGAGAAAGTTCAAGGTGTGATTTTTTCTAACCCTTTTCTAATTTTCTATTGACAAAGGATTATGTTATCTTGTATAATTCAGAATTGTGAGCAGGATAGTGACATTAAGTTGGCTACACCGTGAGATGAAACAGATTTTGTTTTCTTCCCGGTGTGGCCTTTTTTGCGCCCTTTTCTGCTGCAATCGTTTGGATGGTGACATTAAGTTGGCCAAACCTTCAAGATCTGAATCATTTTATTTCAATTTTGGAGGGAAAGACAATGAAAAAAGAGTTAGCAGTATTGGGAATTTCAACCGCAATCCTTTGCGGCGGAGTTCAGGCGGAGGCCGCAAGCTTCCTGCAGGAAGTACCCGTGAATGACTGGTCCTATGAGGCAGTCAACGGACTGATCGCTACAGGCCATGTAGCAGACTACACGGAGGCAATCCCACAGGGACGCATCATGAGCCGCATGGAGATGGCGATGGTTGTCGATGATGCCATGCAGAATCTCAGCGCCTTCAGCCCTGCTGAGCAGGATACCCTGCAGAAGCTGAACAAGGAGTATTACTACGACATCAAAAAGGTCCGCATGCTTTCGAAGCTTGACAGCGTGGATACTGAAAAAGCAATGACAGATAGTCAGGGAACGACCTTTACGGAAGAAGAAAAGGCCGGCCTGAAGAAAGCAGCAGCGTTTGCGGACCGTTTCTCCATTGATGGCTATGCACGTATCCGTAATGACCATTTCCTCAAGGACAGCGGCAAGTCAACGCGTGCCAACATGGTCAATGTAAGTGTCAATACGACGTATAAGGTCAATTCGAACTGGGAAGTCCATACGGATCTCGGCTATCGTAATACCTTGAGCGGTTTTGATGAAAAGAAATCAATGTCACCAAGCGAAGATGAAACGGGAACAACGATGGACACCTATGTAACGGGCCGCATGCTGGATAATGCGCTTGCTGTGAAGTTCGGTAAATGGAATGAGTGGAATATTTATGGCTGGGGTATGGATATCGATTGCGATTTTGCAGGGGCGCAGTTCACTTATGGCAAAAAGGACTTTAAGACATATTTCACGATGGGCAAGATGGATCTCTGGGATGATGCGATGGGCGGTAAACGTACGAACGAAGAGGTCACGAGTCTGCGTGCATTCTATCCATTCGATAAGAAAAATGATATCAATTTCGGCGTTTCCTGGAGCTCAGCGATGGCGAGCCGCTATCAGGATCCGAATCAGGGACGCGCGTTCTATTATTTCGTACATGGTCATCATAAATTCGATAAGAACTGGGATCTGCGTGCGGGCATCATCAACAGCAACGCAGACCGTGATCCTTCCAATGCAGTGGCAGGCACAAAGACGAAACAGCCGGGCCGCTGGCTGCAGCTTCAGTATAAGGGAGCGAACCTTCAGGCACCGGGCTCTTATGGCATCACGGCGACGTATCGTTACGAACCGGCACTCAGCTGGCCGACGGTCACTGACTGGTGCGGACTCAATGAGAAGTTCATCCGCCTGGGCGTAAGCTACGTACCGGCAAAGAACATTATGCTGAACAGCTTCTACACCTGGGGCAAGGAAATCGATACAGGCGCAAGAGATGACATGTATCGTTTTGAGGCCATGATGTTCTTCTGATGAACCAGAATTGTTTTTGTGCAGGATAAGGAGGATTTCCGGGAAAATGAGAAATGCATTTTCCTGGAGTTCCCCATGATGGAAAATCACAAAGATTCAAATAGTTGACACTAGACTGCATTTGCAGTATACTAATCTCAGTTAAGCGGGATGGTTACATTGAGTTGGCCAAACCTTTGAGTATGCAGCGCACTTATTCTGCAGCTTAGATGGTTTCCGGCTTATTTTTTTGTCCTTAAACAGGGCAAATCGCATGGATGGTGACATTAAGTTGGCCAAACCTTCAAAAATAATTTTTTGGAGGAAGTTAAAATGAAAAAGTATGAGGATTTAGCAAAAGCCATCGTCAAAAACGTTGGCGGGGACGAAAATGTGATATCGCTGGCACATTGTATAACAAGGCTGCGCTTTAAGCTGCGGGATGAAAGCAAGGCAAACACGGATGTTCTGAAGAACATGGAAGGCGTTGTCACCGTTGTGAAGAGCGGCGGACAGTATCAGGTGGTCATCGGCAATGCGGTCGGCGATGTCTATGATACGGTGCTGGAGACGAGCAATATTCAGGGAAGCGCACCGGTTGGCGGTGACGATGAGCCGGATAAGGATATGAGCCTTATTGATCGCTTCATTGATTTGATTTCAGGCATTTTCACGCCGGTATTGAGTGTCCTGATTGCGACGGGCATGATCAAAGGCTTTACGGCTCTTCTGACGTCGACTGCGATTGTCGATCCAAAGGGCGGCACGGCACAAATGCTGAATATCCTCGGGGATATGTTCTTCTATTTCCTGCCGATTTTCCTTGGTCTTACGGCAGCCCGCAAGTTCAAGATGAACGAATTCACCGGAATGGCTGTCGGTGCAGCGCTGGTCTATCCGAGCGTAGCTGCAATCATGAAAGGCGATACGCTGTATACGATGTTTCAGGGCACCATTTTCAGCTCGGCAATCCATATGGAGTTCCTGGGACTGCCGGTCATTCTCATGAATTATGCATCCAGCGTTATTCCAATCATTGTAGCGCTGTGGTTTGGTTCTAAAGTTGAGCGCGGCATTGCCAGAATCATGCCGACGATGCTGAAGAATTTCCTTACCCCGTTCTTCACGCTCCTGATTGTAATCCCGCTGACGTTCCTGGTCATCGGACCAATCGCTACCTGGGCTGGTCAGCTTGTCGGCGCTGCAGCTATGGGCATCTACAATATCAGTCCGGTTATCGCAGGTATTTTCATCGGTGCATTCTGGCAGGTATTCGTCATGTTTGGTCTGCATTGGGGCCTGGTGCCAATCATGATCAACAATATCACGGTGTATGGTTTCGATCCGCTGGTTGTTACGTATTTTGGCTGTTCCTTTGCTCAGATCGGTGTTGTCCTTGGAATCTTCCTGCGGACGCATGATGCGAAGCTCAAGAGTATTTCTCTGCCGGCGTTCGTTGCTGGTATCTTTGGTGTTACAGAGCCTTGTATTTATGGTGTTACGCTGCCGCGCAAAAAATATTTCGTTATTTCCTGTATTGGCGGAGCCATCGGCGGCGGTCTGATGGCCTTCCTGTCCGTAAAACTTTTCATGTTCGGCGGTCTTGGCATTTTCGGCTATCCTACGTTCATCGATCCGAAGACAGGCGAGCTTGCTGGCATGTATGGCGGCATGATCGCTTCGGCCGTATCCTTTGTCTTCGGCCTGGCGGTCACTGCAGTGATCTATCGTGATGAAAAGACAGAAAACCTGGCGGTTTCTACGGAAGAGGACGGCAAGGTCGTAGAACGTGAAATTCTGGACTCACCATTGACTGGTACGATGGTTGCTCTGGAAGATGTTCCGGATGAGGCATTTTCTTCGGGAGTCATGGGAAAAGGCGTTGCCATCAATCCGACGGAGGGCCGTGTCGTTGCTCCGGCTGACTGCACCATAGCTACGATGTTCCCGACAGGGCATGCCATGGGACTCATCACCGAAAAAGGTGCGGAACTGCTCATTCATGTCGGTATGGATACGGTGAAGCTTGAGGGCAAATATTTCACGGTAAAGGTGAAGCAGGGCGAGCATGTGAAAAAGGGACAGGTACTGGTGGAGTTTGATATCGAAAAGATCAAGGCAGCAGGCTATTCGGTGATTACACCGGTGATTGTCACAAATCATGCGCAGTATATGGATATCGTAACGACGAATGAGACAAAAATCAAAGAAGATGAAAGTCTCATCACGGTCATTGCCTGACGGGTAAGAGGTGCTGAGAAATGAGAGGAATCCCAGGATACAGCACTTTTTCCTACTATACAAATAAGGAGATGCAAGATAGATGAAACGTAAAAGGTTTATTGCCTGCGGCATTGCCAGTCTGCTGGCTGTGGGGATGTTCGCTTTTTCCGGCATGACAGCAGAGGCTGCTGAAGCTGCGAATCTGCCATCGTATCGCACGGTCACAGAGGTTTATGACTGGGGTCCGGCTGTTTCCAAGGTGATTGTCGATCTTGGACGTGAGGTGAAATCCGGCGAAGTCGATACTTCGACCTTCAAGGTCTATGCACGCCGCGTACTCGCGGAGGGCGCGACACCGCTTGGGCAGACAGCAAAGGATCAGGGCAGGATCGAGCTTGGGGCAAAGGCGAAGGCAAACAGTGATGTCGAAGGCTATCGCGAGGTCACCAGAGCCTATGTTTCCGATGCAGAGGGCAGGCCGGCAGAACAGGGACGCTATGCGACGATTGAGATGAAAGTCGGCCCGACCATCGCGCTTGGCTCTGCACTGAATTTCGATATCAGCACGTTCTTCAATAACTGGGTAAAGCCAGACTATACGATTACGCAGGAAAAGGCGGCGGGTCCGGTCAAGGGGCTGGTCGTTGACAACAATAAGGGAAATATCCGTCCGGTTGTCGACAAATTCAATTTTGCCCATAAGATGTTTGGCCGTCTTTCTTATGGCTATGCAAGCTATGAGCCGAAAGACAGCGAAAAGCATCCGCTCATTGTCTGGCTGCATGGCATGGGTGAGGGCGGAACGGACAGCCCGTCCATTCCAATCTCAGCCAATAAGGCGGACATGTTCGCGGATGAGTCTTTGCAGTCTCATTTTGGCGGTGCCTATGTACTTGTACCGCAGGCGCGCACTTACTGGATGCATGGCTACAAGGATTTTGCCGATGGCACGTCCATTTATGAGGATACGCTCATGCAGCTGATCCAGGCCTATGCCGAGGAACACCCGAATGTTGATACGAGCCGCATCTATGTGGGCGGTGATTCGAATGGCGGCTATATGACGATGCTCCTGGTGCGCGACTATCCGGAGTATTTCGCGGCAGCATTCCCGACCTGTGAAGGGCTTGCCGATAAGCTGATCAGCGATGCAGATATCGAGAAGTTCAAGAAAACACCGCTCTGGTTCACTGCAGCAAAGACGGATACGACACTCCCGCCAAAGGATTATGTTGTGCCTACCTTCAAAAGACTGCAGGATGCCGGGGCTGCAAATGTGCATTTCAGCTTCTTCGATCATGTTGTCGATCAGACAGGGCTCTATAAAAAAGCCGATGGCTCAGCGTTTGAATATCCCGGGCACTGGTCCTGGATCTATGTCTACAACGATCAATGCGAAGCAGATATCGATGGCAGGACAGTAAAGCTCATGGACTGGCTCGCAGCACAGAAACGTTAATCGGAATAAAGGAGTTAATACAATATGACATTTCCAAAGAATTTTTTATGGGGCGGTGCAGTAGCCGCCAATCAGTGTGAAGGTGCTTATCAGGAAGATGGCAAGGGCCTGGATATCCAGGATATCATGCCGCATGGCATCAAAGGGGCGCCGACAGCGGAGCCGACCGAGGATAATATGAAGCTTACCGGTATCGATTTCTATCACCGTTATAAAGAAGACATCAGGCTTTTTGCCGAGATGGGCTTCAAGGTATTCCGCACATCGATTGCCTGGAGCCGTATTTTCCCGAATGGTGACGATGCAGAGCCGAATGAAAAGGGCCTGCAGTTCTATGATAATCTGTTCGATGAGTGCCATAAATATGGGATCGAGCCGCTGGTCACCATCTCACATTATGAGACGCCGCTTCATTTGGCAAAGGCCTATAATGGCTGGGCCAGCCGTGATCTTATCGGCTTTTATGAAAAATATGTGCGCACGATTT
Source organism: uncultured Selenomonadaceae bacterium (assembly GCA_964611665.1). GTDB lineage: Bacteria > Bacillota > Negativicutes > Selenomonadales > Selenomonadaceae > CAZTAP01. The sequence continues at coordinate 9,188 of CAZTAP010000036.1, forward strand.
TCGGGCGCTATAACGGCAAGGTCAAATACTGGCTTACGTTCAATGAAATCAACTCTGTGCTGCATGCACCGCTCATGAGCGGCGGCATCATGACACCGAAAGAAGAGCTGAGCCAGAAGGACCTTTACCAGGCAATACATCATGAGCTCGTTGCTTCTGCGCTGGCCACGAAAATCGGTCATGAAATGATGCCGGGCGCGATGATTGGCTGCATGGTCCTGAGCATTCCGATTTATCCGATGACCCCGAATCCGGAGGACATCATCAAAGTACAGCAGGCGGACCATATGAATGATTTCTTTGGCGATGTACATGTACGCGGTGAATATCCCGGCTATATGAAGCGCTATTTCCGTGAGCATGGCATCAAGCTCGATTTTGCGGACGGCGATCTGGAACTGCTGAAGGAGAATACCGTGGATTTCGTGTCCTTCAGCTATTATTCCAGTGTCTGTGAGACAGCAGACCCTGCCAAAGCAGAAAAGGGCGAGGGCAATATCATGGGCGGAGTAAAGAATCCGTATCTCAAGGCCTCCGAATGGGGCTGGCAGATCGACCCGCAGGGACTGCGCTATGTGCTGAACCGTTTCTATGACCGCTGGCAGAAGCCGCTCTTTATCGTAGAGAACGGTCTGGGGGCAGTCGATGAGCTTGTCGATGATGGCAAGGGCGGCAAGACGGTCAACGATGATTATCGCATTGACTATCTGCAGCAGCATCTGGTGCAGGTCGGCGAAGCCATCGAAGACGGCGTGCCGCTCATGGGCTATACGACCTGGGGCTGCATCGATCTGGTGAGCGCTTCGACTGCTGAGCTCAAAAAGCGCTATGGCTTCATCTATGTCGATCGCCACGATGATGGCACGGGTACGCTGGCACGCTATAAGAAAAAGTCCTTTGGCTGGTACAAAGAAGTCATTGCGACAAACGGGGCAAGTCTGGAAAAATAAAAATCCGTCACAGAGCATGGAAAAAAATCCGTGCTCTGTGATGAAAAAGATAATTATCGGAATTTTCCGAAGATGGAGTGGATTAGATGAAAAAGACAGCAGTATTGGCTTTGGCGCTGACACTCGCAATGGGCGGCGTGCAGGTACAGGCGGCGCAGAATAGTGAAAAAGATACGAAGGATGGCTATACGCTGGTGGAAAATACCAAGGGACCAGAACTTGGCTATAGCAAAGAATCGGGTGTAAAGCTGCTGAGTGCCGCGGGTAAGCAGTTCAAGGATATGAATCGCAACGGCAAGCTTGATAAATTCGAAGACTGGCGCCTTACGCCGCAGCAGCGTGCGGAGGACCTCGCGCAGCAGCTGAGCATTGACCAGATTTCCGGTCTCATGCTCTACAGCATGCACCAGCGCAATCTGCAGCCAACGCTCAATGAGGAACAGAAAAAAATGCTGCGTGAGGACAACGTGCGCACCGTGCTCAATGCAGATTCCACCGCCAGCAATGAGGTCACGGCGAAGTGGAACAATGCGCTGCAGGCCTATGCCGAGAGCCTGCCATTCGCTATCCCTGCGAATACAAGCTCCGATCCGCGCAGTGATGCGCGCGGCAACGGTGTCTATCTGAAGGATGTCACGGGTGGTGTTTCGCGCTGGCCGAGCAATCTCGGTCTTGCAGCAACGTTCGACCCTTCCATTGTGAAGCATTTCGGGCAGGTATCGGCAAAGGAATACCGGCTTCTGGGCATCGGTACAGGCCTTTCCCCGCAGATTGATCTTGCGACTGATCCGCGCTGGACACGCAATTATGGTACATTCGGCGAAGATCCGGCACTGGCCCGTGATATGGCCCGGGCAGCAATCGATGGTGTGCAGTCCACGGTCGATGCCGGCGGCAGAGACCTGGGCTGGGGGAAATACAGCATCAATGCGATGATGAAGCACTGGCCGGGGGATGGCGTTGGTGAAGGCGGTCGTGAAGCGCATTCAAAATACGGCAAATATGCAGTCTATCCGGGCAATGATTTTGCCGCTCAGCTTGTGCCATTCGTGGAAGGCGGCTTGAAGCTCGATGGCAGGACGAAGATGCCGAGTGCTGTCATGACTTCGTATTCGATTGCCTGGAGCAATGACGGGTCCCTGGGGGAGAAGGTCGGCAGTGCGTACAGTGATTTCAAGATCGGGCTTTTGCGCAGCAAATACAAATTCGATGGCGTCATTTGTACGGACTGGTGCGTAACACATTCGCCAGGCGAGGGCCTCAAGGGGCTTTCCACGGCCTGGGGACTGGAAGATGGCTATACAGAGGTGCAGCGCCATTATAAGGCCTTGATGGCCGGTGTCGATCAGTTCGGCGGCAACAGTGACAAGAAGCCGATCCTTGATGCCTATGCGATGGGGGTAAAGGAACATGGCGAGGCGTTTATGGAGAAGCGCTTCCGGACTTCGGCGGTGCGCTTGCTGCGCAATATTTTCCAGCTGGGTCTTTTTGAGAATCCTTATTTGGATGTAGCAAAGAGTGTACAGGAGGTTGGCAATCCGCAGGATAAGGCAGCTGGCTATGAAGCGCAGCTCAAATCCATTGTCATGCTCAAAAATAAAGGCCGGCTCATCCATGCGGCCGGTGATTCTATGACAAAACCGACGGTCTATATACCGATGATTTACCGCCCGGTTATTGTGAACAAGCGCTTCGGTGTCTATCAGCCAGCGAACTGGAGCCTGCCGGTAGATATCAAGGCAGCTTCGGAGTACTTCAATGTCGTGACGGATACGGTCGGGCCGTTGACCGCGGTCGACAAAGATGGCAGACCGATGGCTGCACCGGAAGATATCCAGCGCCTTGCCGCAGCAGAGGCTGCCAAAGCAGATATGGTGCTTGCTGTCATTGACAATCCGACGAACAAGGGCAATCAGTTTGACGGACTGGGCTATGATGAAGCACAGGGCTACATTCCGCTTTCTTTGCAGTATAGTACCTACAAAGCCGATTCGCCTGCGGTACGCAGACAATCCATTGCCGGGGATGCGGGGGAGAACCGCTCCTATTTTGGCAAGACAGCTGAAATCGTCAATGCTGCCGATCTTGACAGCGTGACCTATGGCCGCAGCTGTGCAGATGAAGCCGCTAAAGCAGGCAAAAGCCTGCCGGTTGTCACCATGGTCCATGCGTTGAAGCCGATGATTTTCAGTGAGGTCGAGCCGCTTTCTGATGCTATTCTCGTAGGCTATGGGGTAAGCGATGCGGCATATTTCGATATCCTCACGGGCAAGGCAGAGCCGCAGGGCCTGCTGCCGATGCAGCAGCCGAAGGATATGATCGCAGTAGAGACGCAGCTGGAAGATGTGCCGCGCGATATGGTCTGCTATACCGATTGTGAGGGCCACAGCTATGATTTTGCCTATGGTCTTGACTGGAACGGCGTAATCAATGATGCGCGTACAGCGAAATACCGGGTGCCGGTTTTGAAAGCAAAATAAAAGGCAAGGTTTGCAAATGATTGCAGAAAAGAACGTTTCAGAAGCCAAAAGCTGGCAGCTGAAACGTTTTTTTGTTTTTCATGGGCAGTGGAATCAACGTGTTTTGCAGGTTTTTCTTGACCTGAAGTCGGCTTAAGGTGATAAGCTTTCATTAAGAAAACGCTGATTAATCCGGCAGTTCATCAGCGTTTCCTTAATAAATGCTGTAAAGGAATTTTTCGATTAAGAAAGGTGAAAATCATGGAATCAATTGAACAAAAAAGACTGACCGGCGAGCGTGCCTTGTTTAAAAGCAGCAATCTTGTGATTGAGGACTGCATATTTGCGGATGGAGAATCACCGCTGAAAGAGAGCAGGCAGCTGGAAATCAAAAACAGCATGTTCCAGTGGAAATATCCATTATGGTATTGTGAAAATGTCCGTGTTGCAGATAGTATGCTTTTTGCAATGGCACGGGCAGGAATCTGGTATACAAACCATCTGGAGATGAAGCGTGTAACCATTGAAGCGCCGAAGACGTTTCGGCGCTGTCAGGATATTTCTTTGGCAAATGTTGATATGCCAAATGCGGAAGAGACCCTTTGGCATTGCAAAGATATCCGGATGAAAGAGGTTACGGCAAAGGGCAATTATTTTGCTATGGACTCTGAAAATATCGAAATAGATGGCTTCACGCTGATTGGCAATTATTCCTTCGACGGGGCGGAAAATATTACCGTCCGCCATGCAAAGATGATTTCGAAGGATGCCTTTTGGAATGCGGAAAATGTAACCGTTGAGGATTCCTTTATTTCGGGTGAATATTTTGGCTGGAATGCAAAAAATGTTACACTGATCAATTGCACGATTGAGAGTCTGCAGGGATTCTGTTATATGGAGAATGTCGTGCTCAAGAATTGCAAGCTCCTGCATACGAATCTGGCGTTTGAATATTCTACGGTGGATGCAGAGATTGTGAGCAGTATTGACAGCGTGAAAAATCCTTACGCAGGTCATATTGCGGCAAAAAATATTGGTGAGGTCATCTTTGATGATGAAAACATCGATGCAGCTAAGACACGAATCGAGTTTACGCAGCAGATGAATGCTTTGGCAGGATAATTCATGGGGAAACGAAGCGATGGGCGAACGTTGACGGCATGGCTGCGTTCCGGACAGGCGATGACTGGCTGGCAGCAGGCCGCTCTGGTTGCCCGGATGAGCCTGCCCGCGGTGCTGGCGCAGCTTACGACGATCCTTATGGAATATATCGATGCAGCGATGGCAGGCAGCCTTGGTGCGCAGGCGTCTGCCTCAATCGGCCTTGTTGTTTCCACGACCTGGCTTTTTGGTGGTCTCAGTGCAGCGGCTTCCGTGGGATTTTCTATTCAGGCTGCACAGCAGCTTGGCGCCGGTGCTGTGGATGAGGCAAGGTATACTTTGCGGCAGGCAATCCTTGTGACCACCTGTTTTTCTTTGGCTTTGACGCTTCTGGGGGTGCTGCTTAGCAGCAGCCTGCCCGCCTGGCTGGGGGGAGAGGCCGGACTTCAGGCTGATGCATCGCGGTATTTTTTGATTTATATGTGTTCGCTGCCGGCTTTTCAGCTGGAAAATCTCGCCGGGGCTATGCTGCAAAGCAGCGGCAATATGAGGACACCTGCGCTTCTGAATACTTTGATGTGTTTGCTGGATATCTTTTGGAATTTCTTTTTGATTTTTCCTTCACGGAATCTGGACGTGTGGGGTACTGTGCTCTGGCTTCCCGGTGCTGGCATGGGAGTGGCTGGTGCAGCACTTGGTACCGCATTGGCTGAGGTGCTCACGGCACTTCTCATGCTTTGGGCTGTAGGCAGAGGCTCTTCGGTCTTACCTGTTTCTCTAAGCGATTCCTGGCAGATCAGCTGGAAATGCCTGAGCCGGGCAGCTCATCTGGCTTTGCCGGTAGGCGCGGAGCATCTGATGATGTGCGGCGCGATGGTTGCCGTAACAAAGATTGTCGCACCACTGGGGGCTGCGGCGATTGCTGCCAATTCTTTTGCGGTGACCGCGGAAAGCCTTTGCTATATGCCGGGATATGGTATTGCGGCAGCAGCGGCTCCTTTGATCGGGCAGAGCGCAGGGGCAGGCAGGCTCGAACTTATCCGGAAATTTGCGCGTCTTACGGTAGGGCTTGGCATGCTGGTGATGAGTATCATGGCCGTATTGATGTATGTCATGGCCCCCTGGGTATTTGCCTTGCTGACACCGGATTTTGCAGTAAGGGAACTCGGCGTACAAGCCTTACGGATTGAGCTTTTTTCTGAGCCTTTATTTGCAGCATCCATTGTTGCGGCCGGGGCTTTGCGTGGGGCAGGCGATACGCTGGTTCCGGGCATAATGAATATGGCAAGTATATGGCTGGTGCGTATTCCATTATCCTTATGGCTGGTTCAGTATCATGGGCTCGCAGGAGTCTGGCTTGCCATGGGAATCGAGCTTTGCTGCCGCGGTCTGTTTATGCTGGTGCGGCTATATCGTGAACGGTGGCTGAAGCAGATGAAACGAATGACTTGAAGGAGGGTTCCCGTTAAATGGACTTTGATTTTGATCAGGAAATAGACCGCCGCGGTACAAATTCGTTGAAATGGGCGGTAGGAAAAGAGGAACTGCCGCTCTGGGTGGCGGATATGGATTTCCCTGCGGCACCTGCGATCCAGGAGGCTTTGCAGCGCAGGCTCGCAGAACGGATCTTTGGCTATAGCATCGTGCCGGACAGCTGGCGGCAGGCAATCCGGCAGTGGTGGCAGGAACGGCATGGCTTTTCCATAGCAAAGGACTGGCTGATTTTCTGTACTGGTGTCGTACCGGCAATCACCTGTGCGGTAAAGCGTCTGAGCAATGTGGGCGATCAGGTCATTGTGCAGACACCGGTTTATGATATCTTTTTTCATTCCATTGAGAACAGCGGCCGTCATGTACAGGAAAATGCCCTGCTTTATCGGGATGGTCATTATGTGATGGATTTTGCTGATCTGGAGAAAAAACTGGCAGATCCTCTGACTACGCTTTTGCTTTTGTGCAACCCGCATAATCCGGTGGGAAAGCTGTGGACGAAGGCGGAGCTGGCGCGTGTGGGGGAGCTTTGCCGGCGCCATCATGTACGGGTGATTTCCGATGAGATCCACTGTGATCTGACCGATCCGGGCACGCAATATGTACCGTTTGCGGCAGCATCAGCGCTTTGTGCTTCAATCAGCGTGACCTGCATTTCAGCGAGCAAGGCATTCAATATTGCCGGTCTCCAGTCTGCTGCCGTCATGATTCCCGATGAGGCGCTGCGGCAGATGATGGTGCGCGGGCTGAATGCCGATGAACTGGCTGAGCCGAATTCCTTCGCGATTGAAGCAGCGACTGCTGCTTTTCGTGAGGGGGCAGGCTGGCTTGATGCTTTGCGTCAGTATATCTATGGGAATAAGCAGCTCGTACAGCATTTTTTGCAGCAGGAACTGCCCCAAATTCATCTGGCCTCTGAGGAAGCAACCTATCTTTTGTGGCTGGATTGCAGCCGGGTTTCTGAAGATGTGCCGGAGCTTTGTGCGTTCATTCGCAGGGAAACAGGGCTTTTCCTTACGGCCGGGGCGCAATACCGGGGCAATGGACGGCAGTTTATGCGGATGAATATCGCCTGTCCGGGAAGGCGCATCGAGGATGCGCTGCAGCGCCTGAAGCGGGGGATTTTCTATTATCGTGCGGATTGAACTCTGTCGTACCCCAAGCGTATGTGCATATGGAACCATTGAAAGTGCTTAAGAAGCAAGATCAAGAAGCTGTGTAAGCCGGGGGCCTTTTAAATACGCATACATGGCAGGGAAGCGCCGTAGAGGATACTGGCGGACAATCAATACGGCGGATATGAAAACGGCAATGACAAAAGAAAGACTGGTATGCTCCGGCTTCTGTGATTTAGCCGAGGCGTACCAGTCAGTGTACGTCAAATATAGAAAGCGCCGTATACCGAACGGTATGTACGGTGCCGTGAGAGGCCGGCGGCTGATCACCGCCGCCTGCTCGATTGAGAAAGTGCTTATTCTGTACCACCTTCATTATCTGCTTCACCATTAGCCCAAACTTTATTTGCGTAAATAGAATTAAAAAGCAGAGCAAATTGCAATGCAACTTGTGATAAGTTTGCGCCCAAGGAACCAATCGTATTGTCTCCATAAATCATTTGGACGGTTAATATCGTCCAATAGGCAGCATTTGCGATGTTTACGATAATCCATAGGGACCAGTTTTCTTTATATTTCATAATATATAAAAGCTGTGCAATCAAGCTGATGACAAAGTTTATGGAATCAAAATATGGGAGTTGTCCGCCAAGGGAGGATAATACAATCCAGCCGATGATCCATGCAAAAAAGGCAACAACAAATATTTTTTTTCGGGTTTGTGCCTGAAAAGAGTGTGTGGCCTCATCGCGTCCCCACATAAACCAGCCAATCGGCTGCGAAATTACGTAGATGATATCCATCATAAAAGAACCATAGGCATGACTTATCCATGCAATGTAAGTCATTGCAAGACATTGTACAATGCCGAAGAGGAAAGAGATTTTTCGACCTTTCATACCGTAGACCAGACAAAGAACGCCAGCTACGCCTGAGACCATACCAATAGGACTGTCTGGAGCAATACCATAGACAATCAATTGCAAGACCAACAGGATAGAAATGTAACTGATTTCAAATTTTTTCCAGTTTGTAAAAAGTTGACGATAAAGCCAACTGTGTTGATTGCTTATCGGTAAAGTATTCATGCTTCATCCTCCAATTCTTTATCACTTAAAATGTTTAATGCCAGGATCAAAGAGGCTCGTTCTCCTTCTCTGACCAAATCGTCTCCATGGACAAGGTCATTCACTCCACTGGATAAGTTTCCTTCGTATAGAACAACATTATTTAAGATGGACAGTGTTTCCAATTTTCTCTGCCGGCCAATGACCATCAGGATGCCTGATTCCATGTCAGCACCAAGTACTCCTTTGCCGGACCAAAAAGCTTCCGTTTCGGAATTATCATCCATATAAAAGCCGTCATGCGAACGAATGATGCCATATTGTGCATGAGGAGCATAACGGTGCGCTAAAGCCAAAAGCCGATAAGATGGAACGGCAGGGTACGCGCTGGGGACATACATTTTGGACAAGCCGTCATCCCGTACGGCACCTTCCGCAATCAAGAGCTCACCAAGAGATATATTGCTTTGCATTGCTCCGGCAGAGCCAACACGAATAATTTTTTTGATACCTACATGATAGAGTTCTTCAATACCAATTCCTGCAGAAGGGGCACCAATTCCTGTTGACATGGCCAAAATTTTTTTCCCCTGATATGTACCAAGGATAGAACGGTATTCACGATTAAAGGCCACTGTCTGTACGTCTTCCATAAGTTTGGCGATGGCATCGATTCGGGCTGGATCACCCATGATAATGGCACTGTCTGTAGTTATTTCATTTGTTAATTGAGTATGTGGTTCTTTCATTACAAATCCCTCATTTCATTTGTTCCTGCTGCGATGAGTGCTAATTCTTTTTCGTTGAGAACATGTATCTTGCCATTTTTGATTGCCAGGAGATTTAAATCTACCAGATTTTGAAGAATACGATTGATGTTGCGATAAGACGTATCAACTTCAAAAGTAAGCTGTTCTCTGTTCACCTGATGATTTTGTTTTTTCTCCTTAATTAAAAATGTAATGATTTGTTCCGTTGCAGAATGTAAGCTGTAACGCTCTGTTCGTTGAGTCAAATTATAAATTTGAAAAGATAAATTATAAATCAACTTATTAGCAAATTGCTGATCGTATAATCGCCATTCGTTGAAATCATTGTTTGCCATTCGCAGCAATGTTACATCGGTGATGTTCGTGATAGAAGCACTATAAGGTTTTTGTATGATAGCTTCTTGTTCACCAATAAACATTCCCGGACCATAAATGTCAAGCACAACAGATTTTCCATTTGAAGCCATTAAGTATACTTTTATTTGGCCAGATACTAAGAGATAGGTGAATTCATATGGATTTCCTTGGAAAAGTTGAAATTTTCCAAGAGAAAAATCCTGTTTTTTTATTCGCTCTAAAAGATATAATGGACAGGATTTAAATAAACTGGCTAATTTAGGACTGTGATCTATGGCTGTTAAGACTTCATTTAGCACGATATATCTCCCTCCTTGTGTAATATTGTATCGAAAAATTGTTTAAGAAGCTATGTAATCCTTCCTGAGAATTGTTTATTTATAAGGAAAGTTTATAAAAATAAGGCATTGTTAAGGAAATATATCCTTGATTATTAAAATATAAATTGTGAATAATGATAGTATTGAGTTTATAAGGCCGTGTACTAACCGATAAAAATTAAAACAGCAAAGCTTGCGGCGGCATCGGCGCTTTGTGCTTCAAGCAGGCATTCAATATGGCTGCTCTTCCGTCTGCTGCGGATTGAACTCTGTCATAGATGGAGGCTGGGAAATCGTTCGGTCCGAAAAAAATCGCCAACGTTTGTACCGTGATACAAACGTTGGCGATTTTGTTTATTTTTTCAACGGAAAATCTTTACGCGCTCAGCGATGTCCATCTTTTCAATGGTTTTCGGAGCTTCCAGCTTTGCACCGAAAGGCATCTGGGCGATGAGTTTCCAACTGTCTGGTATCTGGAAGGTTTTCTTCACTTCTTCATCGATGAGCGGATTATAATGCTGCAGATTTACGCCAAGACCGAGATTGGTGAGCGCTGTCCAGATAGCGAATTGCAGCATGCCATTGGCCTGCTGGGCCCAGATTGGGAAATTTTCTGCATAGGCACTGAACTGCTGCTGCATTTTCTCTACGGTTTTGGTCTCGTCGAAAAAGAGGACTGTGCCATAGGCTGCGGCAAAGCCGTCAAGTTTGGCTTCGGTCGGCGCGAATTTCTCTGCCGGAACAATTTTGCGCAGGGTTTCCTTCGTGATATGCCAGATTTTTTCATGATGTTCTCCCATGGCAACGACGACACGTGCAGACTGCATGTTGAAGGAAGATGGAACCTCATGGGTCATCTTTTCCACAGCGGCAATGATTTGTGATGGCAAAACCTTGATTTCTTTGCCAAGAGCATAGTTGGTACGACGGTTTGTTACAGCTTCCTGGAAGCATTTCATAGTGATGGCCTCATTTCTTGTTTGTTTATTTAAATATATAGTAAATAAAGAGTATTGTCAATTATTTGAATAAATCAGGCTTGGTGGATGAAATTTGCATATATGAGCAGGAAGGGATATGATATTTGTGCGAAATAAATTACCGTTT
>CAZTAP010000037.1:0-18775 GCA_964611665.1 uncultured Selenomonadaceae bacterium
GCAAGAATTCTTTTGTCTGTTTTGTACCATTCGTTCAAATTATTTAAAAATTCTCTATTCGTCTTTAGAATGCTGCTTACAGAAATTTTGGAACACTGCTTCAAAAATATCAATTGTTTGGCACAATGAATTGTATCAACCATTCAATTCATTGCAATTTTCTTTTCTTGATTCCAATTATATGCTACCGTATGTATCATAAAACCAGACGAAACAAATAATTTAGTAATGGAGTTTGTGATGGATATGTATTTTTATCTTGATTATGAAAATGGCCAATACATCGTAAAAGAAGCCGTCATCGGCGAAAATACGGTCAACGACCGTATACGCAGATCTATTTACAACGTTTATCCCTGTGTGGAAATGGCAGAAGAAGCTGCCATCTGGAAGACAAGGAAAGGCTGCCTCATCTGACAAAAACCGTGGACTGCAGCCTTCCCTGCCTTCCACGGTTCTTTTTCATCAGATGAAATATTCGATTGCCGTTTCCTCCGGCAGCTTGGTCTTATCGTTGAACAGCAAAATTGCCTCTCTTGTTCCAAAAGGTCCCAGCGCATAAAGCGCAAGCTCTTCCCGATTGAAAAAGCGGTCCGGAACGATACGGTTATACGCATAAGGATGATCTTCAACCATGCGGATTTCCGCGTCTGGCAGCGGACACTCGCAAAGATACGGGTCAAAGACCTCTACGGCTCCGTCCTGCTCTCCCGTGAGCAGCACATAATGCCATTCATCGAGAAAAAGACGCACAACAGCAGCGCCGCCGCGATGCAGCGCAGCATTGATTGCACTGCCCGCTCCGAGGAATACCTGCTCTCCTGCCAGATAATGGCTGGATACAGCCAGCTGACCGATCTGCCCAAAATTATTGAGCCAGTTGCTCAAAAACATCATCGCCGCACAGGAGGTACCGCTTTTCCCCGTAATGCCTTCGGCATTATAGCAGTCCAGACAGTACAGCATGATATTCCGGATAATTTCCGGCGGAATCTCCTCCCGCTCAAAAAGGAAGCTCACCGCATCCAGCATGGCCGTAGGACCGCAATCATATTCCGACATCTGATAACGCAAGGGAGTTTTCATCACACCACATTCTTTCCCAAAATCGATAAGTATTTTACAGGTATTCTATCGATGTTCTGGGAATTTGTCAATGGTGTGACCGCGTTTCCTCAAATACCCTCTCCGTCCAGTCCGGTAAAGCGCCGCTTTTCCGTGCGCTCCATCTGCACGACACTGCCCGCCTTGATGATGATGACCAGCTGCCCATACGCCAGATTGCGAAAGGATTGATGGATTCTTTCCTGCAGACACTGCAGTTCCACAGCAGCGATTGGCTTTCTTTCCCGGCACATCCGGCAGTCAGTCACACGCAGTTTCTCATTGCGTTCTACCTGAACCAGCCTGGCATCCTGTGCAATGAGCACAACCTGTCCATAGCAGATTTCCTGCAGACTGCGCAGAATATAGTCCATGATGCCTGTGGGGATTTCCCCGGGCAGCAGCTTTTTTTCTCCGGACATGGGCCTGACTCCTCTCTATATCATATCAAACTACTATGATATATAAATCATAGTAGTTTACCATTGTCTTGTCAATGGCCTGCAAAAATTTTATGCCGATTTTCCTATGGCTGTCGTAAAGATTTTCTCCAGCAGCGTAAGCGCACCACGATAACCGATATAGCTTTTGTTCAGCACGACATCATACGATACCGGGTAGCTCACCTCAACAATATGTCCGCCAAGCTCCTTTACCGTATCGCGTTCCCAGGTCGTGCCGAAAATAATCGGTGCTTTGTGCCCAAAATCTGTCTGTTTGAGCAATTTGTTCACGATATAGCCATCTTCAACGAATTCAACCTCCGTCGCCACATCATCGGCTAAATGCGCATACTCCGCGGCAACCGCAGCCCGATATCTTTCCGGCGTCTTATCCGTGATGATCTGACGGGCCGGAATAAGACCGAGCTGATTCACCAGGAATTTATTGATCGCCAGATTATAGGCACTGTCACCCACAACAGCATAGGAAGCTGGCAGCCCCCACCAATATTCCGCATAAAAATCCGCAAAGTATTCAAGATAATAGTAATATTCCTTTTCCTCTTTCTTGATGAAATTGGCTGCTTTGCGCTTATTCTCGCCAGAAAACGCCACGACTTCCTGCAGGAACTCCGCCACCTGCTTTGCTCCAATTGGCAGAACCGGCAGATGCAGGTATGGCTGCCGATATTTCTTTTCAAGATACTCCGCCGTTTTCAGTCCGAGCCATGGTGAGACAACAAGATTGAACTCAGCCTGCGGTATCGTCAGCCATTCCCTGACGCCGCCCGAGCCCTGCCCAAACAGGATATTCACCTGGAAACCGGCTCCCTCCAGAATACGTTTGAGCTCAGTGAGATCGCCGCGCCAGAACGTATTCTGGAAGGGCAGCTCCGACCAGACATTGATGAGGCCTTTCTTTTTTGTTTTATCCTGCGCAAATTTATCGACAAACTGCTCAAGGATTGCTTCCGTCACGATTTCATGACCAATGAAATTGTTGCCCTTGAAGCCGCCAGTCTCAGCATAGACGATCGGCACATCCTTTTCCTGGAAGCGCCCGACAACGGAAGCGATATCATCGCCCACGATTTCACCGATACAGCCATTGAGCACGACAAAAAGATCCGCCTCCATCATCTTCAGCGAGGCTTCAATAAGCTTTTCCAGATGCTTCGCACCACCGAACACGACATCCTTTTCCTGCAGATTCGTGCTTGGCGGCACAGCCCCATCCGCATAGCCGCCGCCCTGAAAGCCATTATAGAAATTCAGGCTCATATACTGCTTGTCCACGCAGCCCGGTCCGCAATGCGTAATCGGCATCGCTCCCGGAATCGCGCCGACGGTATGCAATGCCCCCAGGGCACAGCCATAGCGCACCTGATTGATGGAATTTGTCTGCCCGTTTTTATCCTTGTGTACCATCAGCCTCATCCTCCTCTTCGATGATTTCCGGATGCTTCGCCAGAATGTACGCATCCTTCTGCTCAAGCCACCATTTCTTATAAGGCAGCTTCACATGTGCCTGAATATCCTCATGGAATTTCCGATGCGCCAGGATTTCCAGAATAGTTTCTCCCAGATTCACAATGCCCTGATATCCTACGGCAATATGCTCATCGCCAAGCGGCGCAGACGGAATACCCAGCCTTGAGGCCAGCGGTGCAAGACCATTATGACGAATGAGCAGAAAATCCGGCTTTACCTGCTGCAGGAAAGCATACAGCTGATACTGCTGCCGGTTGCTCACGTGGAAATGCTCCACACCGCCATACTGCTCAATCAGATGACCAAGCGAATCCTCCTTCGTATCGCCGCTGTCATAGACCGGATCATGATGGAACGTAAGCGAACCGCCGACCTCGACACCAAGTTCCCGCAATACCTGGATCAGGCCATGCGCATAGGCTGAGCCTGTCGCAACAAAGCCTCTGACCCCCTTGAGCTTTTCCTTCAATGCATCAACCAGAGGCTGCACGCGCGCATGTTCCGCCGCGATGTACTTTTCGGCCAGTTCCTCGCGGTGCGTAACTCTTGCAAGCTCACGCAGCCAGGCATCCGTTCCATGAAAACCGTATGGCATCGGCGCCTTGACCTCCGGAACACCAAAGTGCTGCTCCAGCGCAGCTGCCATATACGACGAAAGCGTATAGCAAAAGCCCACGGTTGCTGCAGCCGCAGAGAGCTGTGCAAGCTCATCAACCGAGGCCAGATCCACGACATAATTCACCCGCAGATTCAGCTGCTTCAGCATGGGCGTAAATACGTCGGAACCCCAAAGATTGATGACATTCACGAGATCCTCCTGCTTTTGCGGCTTTGATGCGACAATCTGGCGCAGAATGCCATGCTGTGTCGCATCAAAGCCTGTGCTCCAATGCTTGGAACGAAAGCCTTCGCAGGCCAGCGGAATGACTGGAATGCCAAGCTCGGCTTCCTTCTCCTCCGCAACACTTTCGATATCCTCGCCGATGATTCCTGTGGCACAGGAGCTAGCAATAAAGATCGCCTTCGGCGCAAAACGTTCCCAGGCATCATTAATTGACTGACGCAGCTTGTCTGAGGCACCAAAAACCATATCACTTTCAACGAGATTCGTATTGATGATGCGAATATTCTCCGGCTTGTGCCCACGCATTGCAAGGCCATTGCGGTAAATCGAATTATATTCGACCTGACCGCCGCCGCAGCCAATAGGTGCATGCTGGATGAGCACCGCATCGCGCACATTGCCGGCCTGACACTCCACCATCTGTTCACTGCACACAGACCCCTGTGAAAAAGGGCCCTGCTGCTCGCACAGGTGACACTTGCCGCGGCAGCCGCTGCCGCGCTCCGCGTAGCCGGACTCACGATGCAGTTCCTCCGCCGTACCATCCCATGCAATAATCGTACCAAGCCGCTGCTCCCGCGGCTCGACTGCAGCCATATCCAGATTTATTTTCTTTGGCATACGCGACCCTCCTCAAATACGATAGTCATCTTTAACATTATCCATTAGTCCATATTCCATGAGGATTTCCTCCAGACGTTCCTGCGTCATCGGCGTCGGGATCACGAATTTATCATTCTTCTCGATTTTCTGTGCCAACGCACGGTACTCATCTGCCTGTTTCGCCTTCGGCTGATACTGGATGACGGTCTGGCGGTGGATTTCCGCATGCTGCACGATATTATCACGCGGCACGAAATGGATGAGCTGCGTACCAAGTTCTTCGGCAAACGCACGCAAAAGCTCAATCTCCCGATCGACGTTGCGGCTGTTGCAGATAATCCCGCCGAGCCTTACGCCGCCCTTTTTCGCATAACGCGCAATGCCTTTGGAAATATTGTTCGCTGCATACAAAGACATCATCTCGCCGCTGGCAACAATATAGATTTCCTTGGCCTTGCCCTCACGGATCGGCATTGCAAAGCCGCCGCAGACAACATCGCCAAGAACATCATAGAAAACATAGTCCAGATCTTCCGTATAAGCACCAAGCCGCTCCAAAAGGCCGATGGAGGTGATGATACCGCGTCCGGCGCAGCCCACGCCCGGCTCCGGACCGCCCGACTCTACACAGCGCGTGCCCTGATAGCCGGTTTTGAGGATTTTGTCGAGCTCGATATCCTCTCCCTCATCGCGCAGGGTATCAAGCACCGTCTTCTGCGCCAGCCCGCCAAGCAGCAGACGCGTCGAGTCCGCCTTCGGATCACAGCCTACTACCATGACCTGCTTGCCAAGCTCCGAGAGCCCCGCTGTAAGATTCTGTGTCGTCGTGGATTTTCCAATCCCGCCCTTTCCATAAATCGCAATCTGTCGTAATGATTCTTTTGGCATATAAATTCCCTCTTTCATTTTTCTTGTTTATCCTTCCCTGCCCCTTATCCATGCGAAAATGTTTCTTTTACCTTCAGTCCTCCCTGATAAACCTCACGGCTGAAATTATTCTTCCCTGGCACGCCTACGGCATCCGCGCGGCAGTGCTGGCAGTGACGGAATACATCGATATACCGGCCCGCTTCCGCCCGGGCCTGTTCGATCTCCGCACAGGTCGGGATACTGCAATCCCTGAGATCATGCTGAGGAATCAGCGGAATAATATTGTAGATGGAGGCGCCGGCCTCACTGACAGCTTTTGCGACTTCTTTGATATGAAAGAAATTGATTTCCTTGATGAGCACGGTATTGACCTTCACAACCATGCCGGCTGCTGCCGCCTTGCGGATGCCCGCCAGCTGATTCCGGATCAGGATTTCTGCCGCAGCCTCTCCCTCATAGCGTTTGCCATGATAGACAAGCCCGTTGATGATGCGGGCCTGGATAGCCGGGTCCACGGCATTGACCGTAACGGTAAGCGTATCGATGCCCACACGGATGAGTTCCTCAGCGCGCTCCCTGAGCAAAAGTCCATTCGTGCTCATGCACTTCAAAAGCTTTGGGAAATGTTTCCCCACCAGTTCAAAGGTCTTAATGGCATTATCCGAAGCCAGCGTATCTCCCGGTCCGGCAATGCCTACGACACTGATTTCCGGGCAGAAGCGCAGCGCCCGCTCAATATAGCCAATGGTATCTGCCGGCTGGATGATCTCCCCCGCAACACCCGGACGGTTCTCCGTCTCATTGATCTTACGGTCACAGAAGCGGCACTCCAGATTACAGCCTGGGCAAACAGGCAGATGGATACGTCCCCGGTTCGCTTTCGCACCAAAGCACGGATGTATTTCCCGCACACGTGTTACGTCCATAAGAATTCCCTCTTTCTTTTCTCTCTATCTCAAAGCATTTATTCTATCCTTTTGGTCAGGCCTTTTGTACGTTCCTGTGCTGACGCTTTTCATAAACAATAACCTGACGGACTGCCTCTGACAACGGCCCGTCGATTTCCAGCGGCGTTATTCCGCGTGCAATAAGCTGCGCTGCCGCGCCGTGGCCTACAGCCTCGGCCAGTACATAGCGGCAGTCTGCCAGCGCTTCCACCGCGCGCAGCATGGCTCCCTCCTCATGGAATCCATGCTGACAGGGCGAGTCGACGCTGCGCCGTTCCTGCAATTCATAGGAACCATCATCTTCTGCACGTACAATGGAAAAGCTGTCACTATGTCCGAAATGACGGTCAATATTCTGCCCATCACTCGATGCTGCAGCAAGAAAAAATGACATAACACTCACCCCTCAAAAAGATTCGTAGACAAATAGCGCAGGCCCGTATCAGCCAGCACAGCGACAATGCGTTTCCCGGCATTTTCTGGTCTTTTCGCCAGCTGCAGGGCAGCATAGACCGCCGCGCCAGAGGATGTGCCGATGAGAATCCCGTCACTCTTTGCAACAGCACGTGCCGTATGGATAGCATCTGTCCCCTCTACACTAAGCGCCTCATCATAAATTTGTGTATTCAGAGTTTTTGGTATGCGTTCTGCCGGTATGTCTGTAAAAGGATGTACCCCCGTAATTTCTGCTGCCGGCGAAGGATTTTCTTTGGTCGGCACAGAATCCGGTCCTGGCTGAACTGCAACAACCTTCAGCTTCGGATTCTTCGCTTTCAGATATGCACCAGTACCAGACACGGTTCCGCCCGTTCCGACTGCTGCCACCAGAATATCGACTTTCCCTGCCGTATCCGCCCAGATTTCCGGTCCGGTAGTATGTTCATGCACTGCAGGATTGGCCGGATTTGATACCTGATCGAGAAACAATACTCCAGGCTGATGTTCAAAACGCTTTCTGAGGAAATTTACCACAGCAACGAAGTCCCCATCCGTATCTTCCAGGATACGTGCGATATCCGGGTCTTCCGTAAATTTAATTGTTTCACCGCCAAATGCATGAATTACCTTGAACCGCTCCGCGCTCACCTGATCCTGCACATATACACGGAATTTATAGTCTTTGGCTGCAGCAATAGCAGCCAGCCCAATCCCGGTATTGCCGCTCGTCGTTTCAATGATGGTATCGCCCGGATGAAGCAGTCCTCTTTTTTCTGCATCCTCAATCATTGCATTCGCAATGCGATCTTTCACACTCTGATTTGGATTGAAATACTCGAGCTTTACAACCACTTCTGCCTGCAGGTTATTTTCTTTTTCATAGTTTGTAAGCTCCAAAAGCGGTGTATGTCCAATCAGTTCGGTAATCGAATGATGAATATTGCTCATAATAAAATCCTCCCTTAATTGAATCTTGTCCTGACTACGGAATAGATATCCTCCAACAGCCGCAGCCCGCCATCATAGCCCGCATAATAGCCATTGATGACCAGACGTTCATTGACCGGCCAGGATACGTTCACAAAATGGGCATCCGTTTTTTCCGCCAGTTCTTTCTCCCAATAGCTGCCCAGAATAAGCGGATAGCCATGATAATCTGTCTTTTTGATCTCTTCATGGATTTTCCAGCCATCAACCTCAAATACAGCCTCTGCTTTGATGCCGTAATTCAAATCAGCGAAATAGCCCCGGATTGCCTGCCGGTACTCTGCCGGCGTATCATCGACGATATACTGCTTCGCCGGGAACCGCCCAAGATCATTGACCAGGAACTTCGTAATGCCCAGCGCATATTGCGCATCAGCCACGACCGAAAATTTCTTTGCCATTGCCCGGGTTTCCAGAAAAATATCGGCATAGCGTTCAATATAATAATAGTAATACGCTTCTTTTTCCCTGATGAACTCCTCGACCTTTGTACGGTCAAGCCTCGCATAGTCTGCAACCGCGCGCAGGAATTTGCTCGTCTCAAACGCACCGATTGGCAATGTCGGCCAATGCAGATACGGCGTACCAAATTTCTCCTGCATATGCTGCACATTCGTGAGGCCGACCCAGGGGGAAATGAGCAGATTGAACTCCGCCTTCGGGATGCGCCGGATATTCGCCAGACCGCGATGCACCCCGAAGATGGTATTCGGAGTAAGCCCGACAGCGCGCAGCAGTTCTTCGAGCGCCCGGAGATTGCCCAGCCAGAACTCATCCTGATAGGGCACATCTGCCCAGATGTTGACGAGGCCTTTCTCTTTCTCATGCTCGGCCACCGGCTCCAGAAGCTGGTCCACGATGGCATCTACGACCCATTCATGGCCTTTATAATTATTGCCCTTGAAGCCCGGTGTCGAAGCGAAGATCACCGGCTTTTCCGCCTCGCGGAATTCATCCACCACCTCCTCCACCGTGTCGCCAACGATTTCCGCCGTGCAGCCGGTGAGTACAACATAGAGATCCGCATCGATGACCTTCAAGGCATTCTCAACCGTCGAGCGCAGCTTTTTCTCGCCGCCGAATACGACATCCCGTTCATTCACACTGGTACAGGGGAAAATATTCGGAGAGAAGAACCCGCTGCTGCCCGCGGAATTGGAAAGCTTCTGCGCACAGCCTGGCCCGGAGTGCAGGATGGGGATGGCACGCTCGATTGCCTGCACTGTCGACATCGCGCTCATCGCACATTTATATCTCTGTTTATCTAAAATCTTTGCCATAGTAGTCTCCTCACTTTTCCAGGAATTTATCGACCGGCTGCTGGTACCACCATTTCGTATAAGGAAGCTTCACACGCGCTGCCAGATTCTTTTCGAAGCTGCGGTTGCGTATCGTATCGAGCACCTCATGTGCAAAGTTCAGCGTCCCCTTGTAGCCAAAGATCATATATTCATCTGCAACGAAAAGTGCCGGGAACCCCTGCTTGATGGCCCAGACCGTCGAGCCCGGATGACGGGAAAGATAGAGGTCAGGCTGATATTTGTTCAGGATGTTCAGAACCTCGAAATTCTGCTGATCGGCTACGCTGACCTTGAAATTCGGGTCATTTTCCAAAAGATATTCCATGGACGGCGGTACCTTGCCATTTTCATACTGCTTATCGTAATGCCAGGCCGCCCCCCAGACAACCTCCATGCCCAGCTCAAACAGTACACGCGACACCTCGAAGGTATAGCCAGGCCCCATGCCCAGCACACAGCGGATACCCTTGAGCTCCTTTTTGACCTCCTCGATCTGCGGCAGATAAATGGCACGCTCACGCGCAATATAGGCCTCAACATCATTTTCCTTATGAATGGCCCGGCCAATCGCCCGAAGCCAGGTTTCAAAGCCTGTAATGCCCAGCGGGTTGATGGTGCGCACATACGGCACGCCGTATTTCTGCTCCAGTGCATTGCCCAGATAATTTCCGAGTGTACCGCAGATGCAGACGGTTGCCAGTGCTTCCGACAAATGGGAAAGCTCCTCGACCGTTGCATTCGCGTACAGGAATACCGGCTCTACCCCAAACTCCGCAAAAATTTTCGTAATTTCCGGCCGGGCTGATTCATAGAAATTTTTGAAGTTGATGGTATTGCGCTTCCGCTTCGGCTGCTGCACAATACTCGTGAGCACCGCATGATCAGAGATATCGAAGCCTGTCGCCCAGATGCGCGATTTGAATCCCTCGCAGTGTACAGCGGCAATCGGTACAGGTATTTCCTCTTTCAGCTCATCGACAATACTGTCGATATCCTCCCCGATGACGCCGGCGGCACAGGAATTCGCCACAAAGATGGCCTTGGGATGATAGCGCTCATACGTCGTACGCACGATATCCGCAAGCTTCTCTCCTGCACCAAAGATGGTATCCTTTTCGTCCATGTCCGTTCCGATATAGACCGTGTGATTCACAATGCCGCGTTTCTTCGCGACCTGCTTCGTGACCCGATAGCTTTGTGTGCCTGTCGTCGAACAGCCCGCAGGCCCATGATGGATGACTGCCACATCCCGGATGCCGGAAAGCTGCGACAGCCCGCAGGCCGAAAGGCAGGTACTGGACTGTGAGAAACAGCGCGAGCATCCCTTGAGCGTCCCGCAGCGGCTCTGCTGTGCCAGATCCTTCAAATCCCCCGCATAACCCGTAATCGACCCCAGCCGGTTTTCACGTGTGCCGATATCGGAAAGGTCCAACTGTATCGCCATAAAATCGCCCTCTTTTCCATACAAAAAAGCCTGCCAAAGACCACACAGCAGCGCTGTGCAAATCCTCAGCAGGCTTTCGTTTTTCGAATGACCTGAAGCATGATCTGTTATATCATACTTTTCTTATATGTTTGCTTTTAAATTTGTTATGTTTAATATAATAACATATCCAAAAGAGATGTCAAGACACTTCCTTCATTTTTCGAAAAAAATTCTACGCCTTTTTCTGTTTTTAGGCAAAAAAACCGCCTGCCAACAGACAAGCGGTTCTCAGGTATTCCCATCCGTCTTTCTCTTATTTCCTTTTCATCTCCGCTGCACCGCAGATGATGCCGAGTACGGTACCGGCAGCCTTTTGCAGGGACTGCAGCGGCAGGTATTCAAAGCGCCCATGGAAATTATGCCCGCCGGTGAAAAGATTCGGGCAGGGCAGCCCCATGAAGGAAAGTCTCGCCCCATCCGTACCGCCGCGGATTGGCTCACGGCACGGCTCTACTCCGATCGAACGCATCGCCTTCTCAGCCAGCTCTACGACATACATCACCGGCTCGATTTTCTCCCGCATATTATAGTAGACATCTTTGCAGTCAACGGAAACAGAGCCATCGCCGTATTTCTGATTCAACAGCCGGGCCAGGCTCTGCAGAAATGCTTTGCGTGCCTCGAATTTCTGCCGGTCATGATCACGGATGAGCATCATCATCGAAGCATTCTCTACATCACCGTTGATTTTATGTACATGATAGAATCCCTCATAGCCTTCGGTGTATTCCGGGCGTTCGCCAGCCGGCAGCAGCTGCTGCCATTCCGAAGCCAGCGTCAGCGCATTGATCATTTTATGCTTCGCATCGCCCGTATGCACACTGCGTCCGTGAAAATGAATGACTGCATTTGCCGCATTGAAATTCTCGTATTCGATTCCGCCCAAGGCTCCGCCATCTACCGTATAGGCAAAATCCGCAGCAAACTTCTCCACAGCAAAGCGATCTGCACTGCGCCCAGTCTCCTCGTCCGGTGTAAAGCCGATGCGTACCGCTCCATGACGGATTTCCGGATGCTGCAGCAGATATTCTGCCGCGCTCACAATTGCACAAATACCGGCTTTGTCATCAGCCCCGAGGAGGGTCGTACCATCTGTGACCATGATATCCTGTCCCTTGTAAGCTTCAAGCTCCGGGAACTGTGCCGGCGATAAATGGATATCCTGCTTTTCATTCAAAAGGATATCTCCGCCAGCATAATTCTGCACAATTCTCGGCTTGATTTCCCTGCCCGATGCATCCGGACTTGTATCCATGTGAGAAATGAACCCGACCACAGGCGCCCCCTCTGCATGATTGGCAGGCAGCGTTGCCATTACATAGCCATGTTCATCCATGGCTGCATCCACAAGACCGAGCTGCTTAAGCTCAGCAGTAAGATACCGTGCAAGCTCCAGCTGCCTGGCCGTGCTTGGACACTCCTTTTCATTTTCCTCATCCGACTGCGTATCAAAGCTTACATAGTTCAGAAAGCGTTTGATCAGTATCTCCATCTCAATTTCCATATCGTGTTCCCCTTTTCTTCAAAAATAAGCCGTCTGCTAACTTCCCTTTATTATAACGCCACTGTTCAGGATTTCGCAAAGCGAAATCCTTGCTTTCCATTCAGCCGCCTCTATTGACAAGCACAGTATTTTATTATATTATATCTAGCGTTATAAAAATTTATAGGTTTTAGTGTGTTACTGGTCATGCAGGCATCAGCTATTCCGGCAATCCCAAGGGATTGCTTGATTGCTGGTGCCTTTTTTGCGTTTCCCTGACACAAAAGAAAGGACAGATTTATGAAAGACGAAATTTTTAGCGTACTGCAGCGTGTCGGCCGCAGTTTCATGCTGCCGGTTGCAGTCCTGCCGATTGCAGGTCTCCTGCTCGGTGTCGGCAGCTCCTTCACCAACGCGACAACCATCAAAATGTATGGTCTCGAAGGCCTGCTCGGTGATGGAACACTCCTCCATGCACTGCTCACCATCATGAGCAGCGCCGGCAGTACGATCTTTGGCAACCTGCCGATCATCTTTGCCGTCGGTGTTGCAATCGGCATGGCAAAAGCCGAGAAAGAAGTCGCCGCACTCTCTGCCATGATTGCTTTTTTTGTCATGCATGTTTCCTGCAACGCCGTACTGCAGCTTACCGGCAAGGTTCTGCCCAACGGCACGATTGCCCCGGATGTCCTGGAGGGTACGATTGCCAGCACCTGCGGCATCATGTCGCTGCAAATGGGTGTATTCGGCGGTATCATCGTAGGCATCGGTGTTGCCTGGCTCAATAACCGCTATCATAAAATCGTTCTGCCGGATGCACTTTCTTTCTTCGGCGGTTCACGCTTTATCCCGATCATTTCTACCGTCGTCTACCTCTTTGTGGGCATTGCCATGTATTTCATCTGGCCGGTTGCCCAAAATGCAATTTTCTCGCTTGGAAGCCTTGTTACAGGTACCGGCTATATCGGCACACTGATTTTCGGCATCGTCAAGCGCGCACTCATCCCGTTCGGCCTGCATCACGTATTCTATCTGCCATTCTGGCAGACAGGTGTCGGCGGTTCCATGATGGTCGACGGCAATCTTGTCCAGGGCGGCCAGAACATCTTCTTTGCCCAGCTTGCCTCACCGGATGTAACACATTTCAGCGCCGATGCTACACGTTACTTCTCCGGTGAATTCATCTTCATGATCTTCGGTCTGCCGGGCGGTGCACTCGCAATGTATCGCTGCGCACGTCCGGAGAAAAAGCGGATTGCCGGCGGATTGCTGCTCTCCGCTGCACTTACTTCGATGTTTACCGGTATCACGGAACCGATCGAGTTCTCCTTCCTGTTCGTTGCTCCGATGCTTTTCTATGTACAGGTCGTACTGGCCGGTGCAGCCTACATGATTGCGCATATGCTCAATATCGCCGTTGGCCTCACCTTCTCCGGCGGCCTGCTCGATCTCTTCATTTTCGGTATCCTGCAGGGCAATGATAAAACCAGCTGGCTGTACATCATCCCTGTCGGTATCGTTTACTTCTTCCTTTACTACTTTATCTTTACCTTCCTCATCAAGAAGTTCGACCTCAAGACTCCAGGCCGTGAAGATGACGATGAGGAAACCAAGCTCTATACCAAAGCAGATGTCAATGCACGTAAAAACAGCACGGACAAAAGCTCTGCAGCTGCACAGGATGACGAAATGAGCCAGATCATCGCACGTGCGCTGGGCAGCAAGAAAAACATCACTTCAGTTGACTGCTGTGCAACGCGCCTGCGCTGCTCGGTTGCCGATTCCAGTCTTGTCGATGAAAAACTGCTCAAGGCTACTGGTGCAGTAGGCGTAGTCATCAAAGGCACCGGCGTACAGGTCATCTATGGACCAAAAGTAACCGTCATCAAAGCCAATCTGGAAACCTATCTCGAAACGGCTCCGGACACAGAACCTGCACTGGAGGCTCCTGCTGACACACAGACGTCTCCGGCGGATGCTGCACCGGAAGTCAGGTCTGCTGCACATGGAACGAAGCATCTGCTCTGTTCCCCATTCAACGGCACTGTCCATCCGATTGCAGAGGCTCCGGATGAAGCTTTTGCCAGCAAAATGATGGGCGACGGCTATTTCGTCTATCCATCCAATGGCACTGTGCTCGCACCATCTGATGGTGAGGTCGTTTTCGTTTTTGACACAAAACACGCCATCGGCATGAAGTCTGCAGACGGTATGGAATATCTGCTGCATATCGGGGTGGATACCGTAAACCTCGGCGGCAAAGGCTTTGAAGTTCTCGTGGAGAATGGTCAGACGGTCAAAAAAGGTGACAAACTCATGCAGTTCGATGCGAAATTCATCAAGGAAAATGCCACCTCAGACGCCTGCCTTGTCATCTTTACGGGCCTGCAGGAAGGACAGTCCATCCAAATGGAAGCTTCTGGTGAAATCAAAGCCCTGGATGACGCTGCTTCTTACAATTCATAAAAAAATAATTTACAAATAAACAGAAAAAATGCCCCCTTCGGATGACGTATGCCTTCAGGATAAGGTATAATAGTAAATGTTATCTGCAAGGGGGATTTTTATGTATCGAATCATTAAAGCGCTGAACAATAACAGCCTGCTCGCCCTTGACGACAAGCAGTGCGAAGTCATTCTGCTCGGCAAAGGAATCGGCTTTGGCCGAAAGAACGGTGAACGTCTGGAGCACAAAGATATCCAGGACGCAAAGCTCTATTCACTCGTAAAGGACACGGGCTCAAGCGCGTTGCAGACCGTCAACGGAATCGAGCCCATCTTCATCGAAATCGCCGCACAAATCATCGATGAAGCAGAAAAAGATTTTCAGAACATCCATAAGGACATCCTGCTTCCTATGGCAGACCATATTGCTATGGCCGTCCGGCGTATCGGGCGCGGCAAACTGCTGCCGAATCCTTTCCATCATGATATCATGGTCATGTTTCCTGCAGAATACCATATCGCAGAACAGGGACTGAATATCATCCATGATTTGCTGGGAGTTTCCCTTCCTGCAGGAGAAGCAGGCTATCTTTCCCTTCATATCCATGCCGGACTCTCCGACGAAAATGCCGCAGAAAGCCTGGCCGGAGCACGGCTGGCCGCTGAGCTCATCCATAAAATCGAGCTGGCCCTGCACCGCGATTTCGCTAAGAATACCTTGAAATACAATCGCCTGATGAGCCATGTCTGCTATATGATCCTGCGCATCCGGAAACACGAACGCGTATCTGTTGACATGGACCAATATGTACAGACAAGCTATCCTGAGGCTTACCGTATTTCGACAGATATCTGCAATGATATTGCAGCTGCACTGCAATGCGATGTATTTCCTGAAGAAATTGGCCTTTTGGCGCTGCACATCCAGCGTGTGCTTTAATCTCCCCGAAGCATACAGAACAAAATAATGGTTGACAAGCATTGTTCTGCATGTTAATATTCAAAACATATAGTAATACTATGAATTAGATCGGAAGTGACGTATTTCCATGATTAAACTTTCTCATATTGAAAAAACATATGAGAGTCCGTCTGGTCCTGTAAAAGCACTTAAGGGAATCGACCTTGAGATTGCACGCGGCGAAATCTACGGAATCATCGGACTCAGCGGTGCAGGCAAATCCACGCTCATCCGCTGCATCAACATGCTTGAACGCCCGACAGCCGGCAGCGTCATGGTCGACGGTCAGGAACTCACCACGATGACGGACAGCGAGCTCCGGAAGGCCCGCAAAAGCATCGGCATGATTTTTCAGCATTTCAATCTTTTGTCCTCAGCTACCGTCTATGATAACATTGCTTTTCCTTTACGGCTTGTAAACACCCCGGAAAAACAAATCCAGCAAAAGGTCGGGCCGCTTTTGGAGCTCGTCGGACTTGCCGACAAGGCCCATCAATATCCATCGCAGCTGTCCGGCGGACAAAAGCAGCGTGTCGGCATCGCGCGCGCCCTTGCGAGTGAGCCAAAGGTTCTGCTGTGCGATGAGGCTACCTCTGCACTGGACCCGCAGACAACCAAGGCCATCCTGGAACTCATCCGGGATATCAATCAGAAGCTTTCTCTGACCGTTGTCGTCATCACGCATGAAATGCAGGTCATCAAGGAAATCTGTGATAAGGTTGCTGTCATCGAAAACGGTGTCATTGCCGAAAAAGGCTCTGTACTTGAAGTCTTCACGAACCCGCAGCAGCCGATTACAAAGGAATTCATCAGCGTGCTCCTGAGCAATGAACTGCCGACTGCCTTCCGCGGCAACGCGATTTCTGAGGACTATGTGCCCGGCAGTTATCTTTTGCTGCGGCTGACCTTTATCGGTGAATCTGCCGATGACCCGGTCATCGCAGGGATGATCCGCAAATACAGCATCGAGGTTTCCATGCTCTTCGGCAATCTGGACCAGATCAAGCATACACCGTTCGGGCGCATGATCATCGGCGTAACCGGCGAGGCCCTGGAAATCGATCATGCGCTCGAATACCTGCGCAGCAAAGACCTGAAAGTAGAGGTGATTGGCTATGTCAAGCGACATGATACCACTCTTGACTAAGGCACTGGGAGAAACCGTCTACATGGTGGCCATCTCCATGGTCGTTGCAACGATCATCGGCATTCCGCTCGGCGTATTGCTGCATACGACATCAAAGCATCAAATCCTGGAATGTATGCCCTTCAACCGTGCTCTCGCTGCGATTGTAAACGCTGTACGTTCTATCCCGTTCATTATCCTGATGGTTGCCATTATTCCGTTCACCCGCCTCATTGTCGGCAGTTCCATCGGAACAACGGCGGCAATGGTTCCATTGATCATCGCCTCGATTCCATTTATCGGACGTCAGGTCGAGACCTCTCTCAAGGAAGTCCCGGAAGGCATTGTTGAGGCAGCACAATCCATGGGCGCAACGCCGCTGCAGATTGTCGGACGCGTGCTTTTGCCGGAGGCCATGCCGAGCATCATTGCCCAGCTCACAACCGTCATCATCAGCCTCGTCGGCGAATCCGCCATGGCCGGTGCAATCGGCGGCGGCGGTCTCGGCGATCTCGCCATCCGCTACGGTTATCAGCGTTTCCGCCCGGATGTCATGATTGCAACGGTCATCATCCTCATCGTACTCGTGCAGGTCGTTCAGTTCATCGGCAATCGCATTGCCAAACAGCTGAATAAAAAATAAAATTATTTTACAGGAGGAATTTATTATGAAGAAACTTTTTGCAATCATCGCAGCACTTGTTGTTGCCGTATTCGCTTTCGCCGGCTGCGGCGGAAGTCAGTCTGCCTCTTCGGGCAGCGGCTCTGCTTCTTCTGGAAGTGGTCAGAAAGTCCTCAAAATCGGTGCTTCGCCAGTACCTCATGCTGAGATTCTCGAAGTTGTCAAGCCGCTTCTTGCCAAAGAAGGCATCGAACTGCAGGTTGTTGAATTCAGCGACTATGTACAGCCAAACCTTGCACTCAACGACAAGGAACTCGATGCAAACTTCTTCCAGCATGAACCGTATCTCGATAACTTCATGACAGAGCATACGGATGTAAAGCTTGCCAACGCCGGCGGCATCCATATCGAACCAATGGGCATTTACTCCAAGAAAATCAAAAAGCTCGATGAGCTCAAAGATGGCGCTTCCATCGCGATTCCGAACGATCCGACCAATGGCGGACGCTCCCTGCTTCTCCTGGAAAAAGCCGGCATCATCAAGCTTAAGGATGGCATCGGCGTAAAAGCTACGGTACAGGATATTGTAGAAAACAAGAAGAACATCAAGTTCCAGGAAGTCGAGGCCGCTCAGGTCCCACGTACACTTGACGATGTTGATGCAGCCGTCATCAACACGAATTTCGCAATGCAGGTCAACCTCGTTCCGACCAAGGATGCACTCTTCATGGAAGACAGCACGTCTCCATTCGTGAATATCGTAGCTGTCCGCAAGGGTGATGAGAACCGTCCGGAAATCCAGGCTCTTATGAAGGCTCTGAAATCCGACGAAGTAAAACAGTTCATCAATGATAAATACAAGGGTGCCGTCGTTCCGGCATTCTGAGCACCGATAAAAAATGGGGATGTGACAAAATGAGAAATCATTTTGTCACATCCCCTTTTAAGTTTAAGCAAGTCTTAGGTTTTACACTTAGTTGCTTTTGATAAAAGCAACATGAATATATGTTTTGGGTACAAATTACCTATTATACTATAGATAAAAAACATCGATGCATATATAGCAAAGCTGGAAGGGGTGATAATTATGTCAGATTTACGAATTACATCATCATCATTATTGACTCAAGCAACGAATAACGGATCAAAAAATAAGATTACGGAAAATGACACTTATGAGAAAGCTGCAGCTGCACAATCTGGTAATATAACGACAGCATCAACCAGTACAAGCCAGAAAAGCAATAATAAACTTGGTTTATCGGATGAAGAATATACGCGGTATTTCTATTTTGACACAGACTTGTCAACGGGAAAGGGAATATATTTTCCACCAGCCGATTCTTCTGTTGAGGAGCAGCAAGCATGGTATGAACAGATGAGCAAATTGTCTGATGGTGAACGGGCTGTGTACCATGTGAATGCCTGCTGTGCCGTTATGTATGGTACCTATTATGAGCCGTTTGATGCAGTTGTCGATGATTCATATGGTCCAGAGATGATCAACAGGCTAAAGGAGCTAGGCGTTAAGGGGACATTACAGACGATTGCTGCAGCACAAGAGCAATTATTAAGTGATAATATTGCTGGAGGAAATGAATTAAAATATATTGAACAAATGCAG
>CAZTAP010000038.1:0-18449 GCA_964611665.1 uncultured Selenomonadaceae bacterium
TTTATAACATACCAATATCCGTTTTTATTTTTCTTGTAGCTTATCCGCCAGGCAGCGAAATACCGCCTGCGAACGATATTCAACCTGCGGCAGTCTTTTTATCAGGAAAAATTGGGGAAAACCGAAAGCAATACGGAAACCGGATAGGCATCGAAGAAAAGATATTCCCCCTGCCCGATGCTGTTCCCTTTCACATTCATATACGGCCCAATGGGCAATTTGGGCAGCTGCTTCCAGCCATAGAATTCCGCATAGCGCTCCGGCGAATCTGTACCCTTCAGACCAGAACGCGAAAACTGCAGCGTGCTTGTATGGTTGAGCCGGATACCGGTCACAACATCACCCGTGAAAAACACATCCACCCCTTTGCCTTCATACCGCCAGAACTGCAAGGCAGGTCTCTGCTCCGGCTCGCCCCAGTGCACCAGGAGAGCCGCCTTGCGCATGCCGAGGAAAACACCATCCACCGATTCAAAATACTCCGGTTGACCGGAAGGAAGCAGTTCATCTCCTTCATTCGCCCGCAGCAGACGATGCAGATCATCACCAATCCAGGCCAGATAAATCTCCGTTCCGTCCTCCAGGCAGAAAATCCCGCTGCCCGGGTTGCCGCCCGAAAATGAACGCACAGACTGTACAGCCTGCCCATTGATGCAGCCATCTTCAATATCCAGCACCTGCCTGCCGTCTCCATCGTACCAGTTCCCCTCAATGTGCTCAAACCACACATTTGGTGAAGCCGTTTCCTCTGCACTGCAGTTTCCTCCCATGGTAAACCAGCAGCATAGAGCAAAAAGCATCATACATACACACTGCTTCATATGATTTTCTCTCCGTGGTAAACCTCTCCGCCAATGCCAGGATAAACGCCGTAGCCGATAGCCCACTCACTCTTGTATTTAATCGCCTGCGCATGAATGCTCTCCATCCTGTCCTGGGTACGTACCACCTTGCCCGGTACTCCGACCACCAGTGAATTCGGTGGAATCACATCATTCTCGCGCACCAGTGCTCCGGCTGCAACAATGGAACCCCGGCCGATTTTTGCTCCAGTCAGTATCGTTGCATTCATGCCGATCAGCACATGATCGCCAATCTCACAGCCATGGACCACCGCGCCATGCCCGATAGTTACATAATCACCGATAATGCATGGATTGTTATCTGCCACATGCAGGCAGACAAGGTCCTGCACATTCGAGCATTCGCCTACCGAAATATAATTGACATCTCCGCGGGCTGCAACGCCCGGCCAAAGACTGGCATAACGCCCAACGCGCACATCACCGGACAAAAATACCTGCGGTGCAACAAACGCCTCTTCATCAATCTGAGGACTTTTCCCCTGAAATTCATTACTGGAAAGTGTATACATCCCTTATAGCCTCCTTATATTCTCGTAAAACCTGCAATATAAAATAGATTTCCTGTTTATTATAACGCCACTGTTCAGGATTCCGCAACGCGAAATCATTCCTATCAGCATCATAACGCATTAGAAAGCGATTGAATATATTTTATTTTTCGTATATAGTGTAGATATAGCCCCATGTAATGTCTCCCTTTCTGCCGCGTATAATAGACAAGCAAACAATTTAAGGAGATGATTGACATGAAACTTTACAAATTATACAGTATTCTTGGTGCGCTGACCGTATTGCTGCTGGTCAGCACAGGAATCGCCGAAGCAGGAAAGACCGATTGGCGTGACCCGAATTACAATTTCAAAGCTGTCCAAAGCGCCTGGATCGAGGACATCGACCTTTCCGCAGTCAAGCTTGATAGCGATATTCAGGAAAAAGGCCTGCAGCAATACTACCGTGAGCAGGTAAACCGCCCAAAATGGCAGGTACTTACCACCGAACAAATCGACCGGAAAATTTCCCTGCAGGAATGGAAGGATATGACTGAGCTTCGCGTCAAAGATCCGGCCGCAGCCAAGGCCTTATGGAAAAAGGATCTAGGAAACTTTGTCAGCGTTTACGTAACAGCAGCACTTACACGTTACGATGAAACCTCCTATGTAATTCCTGCCCACACGGAATGGCAGACCCGCGAGGAAAAGGACACCTTCAAAGACAAGGATGGCAAAGAACAGACAATTACCCGCACCTATGAAGTTCCTGTCTATGTACCTGACCGCACCGTCTGGGTCGGCAACGTAACCGTCCGCTATGACCTGATCGATGCCAAAACCGACGCAGTTATCTTCTCCCGTGAAGATGTCCGCAATGATGAAGGTGACCTGAAAGATATCTACGAACTCAGCGTACGTTCCTTCTTCCGTGAATTGAAACTGAAATAAAGCCAAACAAAAAGCTTATTGCCCAAATCAGGCAGTAAGCTTTTTTCTGTCCAAAATATTTTCTGTTTTACTAGAAATCGTTGCTACTCCAAAATTTTGATGATAAAATAATACTATGAGTTAACAGAAGCTTCGTAATATTTTTCTTTCGCACGATGAGGAGGTCGCCCGACAATGAAAATATCTACTGGCTATAGCAAAAAAACAGACACGCAGGAAGCCGTCCAGGAAGCCTGCACAGCCTTTCGGGATAGTGCACCGGAATTCATTTTGTTCTTTTCTGACCGTCCCCGTTTTGCTGCATTTTCCGAGCTCCTGTATTATGCCTTCCCCTCTGCAACGATTCTTGGAGCCTCTACCCATGCCTCCTTCTCCCCGGAAGGATTATCGACGGAAGCGCTGAATATCACCGCCTTTTCCAGAGGGCTTCATGTCTCTGCCGGGGTCATCCGGGAAATCTCCAGGCATCCCGACATCTTTTATCAGTCCACCATTACAAACGCCTTGAACGGTCTGGACCTTGACAAGGTGCAAAACGACAATACCTGCTGTTTTGTGCTGAATCCGGCAGGTACAGCCTGTGAGGAAATGGTTCTGGATGCACTGGATGACTCCCTGAAAGAATTCAATATCCCCATTGTCGGCGGTTCAGCAAGCTCTGAACTCTGTCTCAACGGCTCTGTCAGCCTGAACGGCAGCGTCTACACGAACTCCAGTGTCTTTGCTTTGCTGCAGCTTGAAAAAGGCAGCATGCAGGTTTATTTGGAAAATATCTACAAACCCATGGGCATCCAATATACGGTAACCAAATCAGATATTATGAACCGCACCATCTATGCGCTCGATGGAAAGCCTGCGGCTGACGTACTCTGCCAGGCCCTTCAGGTTCCTTTTGAAGAGCTTGCTTCCGCTCTGGCCCTTCATCCTTTTGGCCGCCTGCCATCCGGCAGGCTCTATATCGATGAAATCGAACGCATCAACCGTGATCGAAGCATTACCACTTATTGCCGCATTCTGGAGGATTCGCAGATTTCTCTGCTCGAGCTCGATGACTTTCCCACCGTTATGCAGCAGACCTTTGCCAAAATCCATGCAGACAAAACTCCGCTGGAATTCAGTATTCTCATCAACTGTTTCAGCCGCGTGAACCTTTATCTGCAAAAAAACTGGATGAATGAATTCCATCAGCAATTGACCCGCTCCCTTGGCAGCTATCTTGGCTTTACCAGCCATGGCGAGCAGCTGGGAGATTTCAACCTGAATCTCTCTTTGCTGCTTCTTTGCTTCAAGGGTACAAAGGAATAAATCAAACAATCGAGGACCGATCATGAATACAAACGCAGTCATACTGCCAAACCAAAAATTGCCGATTGCCTTCTTCACTGCCGGTAAACAGAGCACCCACATCCAGCTGCTGGAATCTTCCGATGAGCTTGCACAAATGCTCGGTTATACGCCCTCTGCCTTTGCAAAGCGGCGTGAACGCAACGACTTCTTTTTCATCTGCGAGGAAGACCTGACAAACTTTCAGAAATTCAGTGCCATGGTTTTTCAGCATCCCGGCGGAGAGCCTCACCTTCTGCTCCGCCTGCGGAAAGCAAATGCCAATACGCTGCCGGTACTTTGTTGGGCAAAGACCCTGCCGGAAGCAGCCAAATCCCCGGCAGCCTGCTTCTTTTTCAAAGAACAGTCTGCCATCCTGAAACAGGAAAGCCTGAGCCGCCTGTACCGAAAGCTACAGAGTGAAGTGGCAGAATATGATATGCTTCTTGAATCAACCGGCGTATGCATCATCAAAATTTCGCTTGAGAAAAATTATAGCGTAGAATGGTGCAATGAAGCAACCTACCGGGCGATTGGCTACACACGGGAGCAGTATGCGGCAAACTTCCGCGGTACGATTCGGGATTATTTCAAAGCCAAAGGCCGGGAGAGCACTTTTCTTGAACAGACAAAAAACATTGAAGATGCACGCCGCAGGCACTGCCCCCGCATCCCTCTTCATTTCAGGCTGCCCACCCGTCTGGGCTCCATCTGGATCCAGGGAACAGGCACCTTCACGGAAACAACGCCGGATACCCATATGGCAGCCTGCCTTTATTTAGTATTT
This sequence comes from uncultured Selenomonadaceae bacterium, assembly GCA_964611665.1. Classification (GTDB taxonomy): domain Bacteria; phylum Bacillota; class Negativicutes; order Selenomonadales; family Selenomonadaceae; genus CAZTAP01. The sequence goes on from CAZTAP010000038.1 coordinate 4,416, forward strand.
ACCGATATCACCAAAAGCGTACAGGCTCAGGAGAACCTGCTGCGCGCAAAACAAGAAGCAGATCAGGCCAACACGGCAAAATCCACGTTTCTCGCCAGCATCAGCCATGATCTTCGAACACCTTTAAATGGCATTCTGGGCTTTACCGGCCTTGCCCTGCAGGAAAATGAACCTGCCAAAAAGCAGGCCTATCTGCAAAAAATCCAGGATTCTGCCAATCTGCTCACCGACCTTGTGAATGATACGCTTGATCTTTCCCGCATCGAAAGCGGCAAAATGACGCTGGAACTCACCACAGAAAACCTCAGTGAACTGATGAACGCCATTCTTTCTGCGGTACGTCCCTCGGCAGAAAAAAAGCAGCTCCATTTGCTGACAGAATTTTCTCTTTCCCAAAACGAAATCGTTCAGATTGATGCATTGAAAACCAAAAAAGTCCTGCTCAATCTGCTCTCCAATGCCATCAAGTATACCCCCGCCAATGGCACTGTCTTCCTCAAGGTCAGCCGTTTGCAGCCGGCAGCGGACACCCTGACCCACCGCATCATCATTCAGGACAATGGCATCGGCATGAGTGCAGGCTTTCTGCAGCACCTCTATGAGCCATTTACCCAGGAGAACCGTCCGGAAGCCGGCCATGTCCAGGGAACGGGATTAGGGCTCTCCATCGTACGCCGCATCGTTGCGCTGATGGATGGCAGAATTCAGGTGAACAGCGAGCTTCATCACGGCACGACCTTTACGGTCGACCTGCCTATGCCTGCAGCAGACGGGCACGGGCAGCAGGCAGCCGAAACTGAGCTCACCGCTCCGGCTTCACTGACTGGAAAGACCATACTGCTTTGCGAAGACAATGAAATTAATGCAGAAATCATTACCATCTTATTACAGCAAAAAGGCCTGCATATCGATTGGGCCAAAAACGGACAGGAAGGCTGTGATTACTTTGCTGCCTCCCCGCCTGGCCATTATGCTGCGATTTTCATGGATATCCGCATGCCTGTATTGGATGGCTACGCCGCAACAGCCAAAATACGCGCCTCGACTCATCCTGATGCCAAAAGCGTTCCCATCATCGCCATGACCGCCGATGCTTTTGAAGAAGATATCCGAAAAGGCAAGTCCATCGGTATGAATGAATACCTTACCAAACCGATCCAGATCAACAAAATCAATGCCCTGCTGGCAAAATTCCCCTGATTGAAAAAAGCTTATTGCACAAACACATGCAATAAGCTTTTTTCTTAGGAGAGCCAGCGGCATATCTCCTTGAATAATACATCGGGATCGATTGGCTTGGCAATATGGGCATTCATCCCATGCGCCAGGCATTTCTGAACATCCTCCGTATAGGCATCTGCGGTAAGCGCAAGGATTGGCACATGCCGGGCATCCTCGCGATCAAGTGCCCGGATGCCGCTTGCAGCCCCATATCCATCCAATACAGGCATGCGCAGATCCATAAGGATCAAATCGAAATCATAGGGTACCGAAGCTGAAAAAATATCGATTCCCTGCTGTCCATTCTCCGCGCAGACTACCCGCATCTCCTTCTGTTCGAGCAAAGTCCTGGCAATCTCCGTATTCAATGCATTATCTTCACAAAGCAAGACTTTTTTCCCTGCCAATACCGTAAAATCCGGCTTTTCCTCCAGCGGCCCGCATTCTTTTTGCTCATGATCCGCAAGCTCGAAATAAAACTCCAGATCGACTTCCGTCCCTTTGCCTCTCTGGCTTTTTATCTCAATATTGCCCCCCATCAGCTGGATCAGACGATACGCAACAGACAAGCCAAGTCCATTCCCTGTTGCCATAGATGTTCCCGCATGTTCCTGCGTAAATGGATCATAGACCTTGCCCAGAAACTCCTTGGTAATCCCGATTCCTGTATCACGAACGGTAATCCAGGCAGCGAAACGTCCCTCTGAAGACTTGAAGGATTCTGCACTAAAATAAATAGATCCACCCGCATCCGTAAATTTAACTGCATTCGACAAAATATTCAGCAAGACCTTATGCGTATTCAGCCGGTCCATAAGAACCCTTTCTTTTTCCCATCCCCCAATATCTACATGAAAAGTGATGCCCTTCTCCTTTGCAAACATGCAGATCGGCGCAATGACGTATTCAATGAACTCCATACTGTCTACAGGCTCCCAGGTCAGCTGCAGATTCCCACGTTCCAGCTTGCTGAGCTGCAGCGTATCATTGACAAGTGCCAGCAAAAGCTCGCCGGAAAGTTTGATTTTATCGATGTATTCTCTTGCTGCCGACAGGCTTTCCGCCTCAGCTGCCAGATTGGTAAAGCCCAGAATTCCATTGAGCGGCGTACGCATATCATGACTGATATGCGAGAAGAATTCTTCCTTGACTTCATTGACCTTCTGCGCCGTCTCCAGTTCCATCTGCATCTGCTGATTCTTCTCCCGCACCGCAGCCATGCGGTTCTCAATGCCGCGCTTGCGCCACAAAGAGAAGCTCACGTAGCCAAGAAGCATCACAATGGCAGTGAGTCCAAGCACAAAGGCCGCCAGATAACGTACCGGCAGACGGTCAATAAAGGCACGCCAGGAACGTGTATGCGGCAGACGATCCTGTGTCATGAGTGCAGAGATATCTTCCGCGCTGATATAGCGGATGCATTTATCCAGAATCCCTGCCAATGGCGTATCCATACGCTGCGCCATCCCGAACGTCATATCATAGCTATACCCCTGTAGTGCGGTTACCTGATAAGCAGACGCCTGATGCGTATTCAAAAAATAGCTGGCAGTCGTTGAATCGCAATAAATTGCATCCGCTTCTCCGGAAGTAAATGCCTCAAAACACTTTTCAACATCGGAATAAATCGTAAACTCCTTATCCGCGTCTGTTTCCTGACTCATCAGGTTGTCCCGTTGGGCACTTCCCTGTATGGCAATCCGATGGATTGAATCACCAGCTGCGTCCTTACGGGAAATCCTGACCATACCCAGATGGGCATACGGCGTGGTCAGCCGAAGTTCATTCGCATGTGCAAACAACAGATTATTCGCCAGCCGGCCGACAATTTCCGCCTGACCGTTTTGCACCATGACAAAGGCTTCCTCCTGCGAATCAACAGGCAGCAGACTAAAGGTCAGGCCGCTAAGCTGTTCGAAATGATGCAGCAGATCGGGAATGATTCCCTGAAAGCCATTGTCTTCATCCCAGTACGAAAATGGAAATGCATTGCGCAGCAAAGCCACCCGGACAGGATCGCTGCCCAGGATGAACTGCCGCTCAGCTTCATTGAATACGGGCCTGGGATTCATCTCATTATCCATGTATTTCTGCGTAAGCTTAGAAAGAAAATCCGGATTCATGACAGCAATCTGCCCCATTGCCAGATCAAGTTTATGCATGAGTTCCCTGCGCCCTGACGGCATAGCAAAATACATTTCCTGCGAAGCAAACTCCGACACCGCCCGATATCCTCTTGCACGCCCGGTATAGCTCATGGCCGCTGCATTGATGCCCCCCGTATCCAGTGCATGCAAAAGCGCCCCCTGATCAGGAAACATCCGCAAATTGTACTGCAGCTGATTTTCCCTGGCCCAGTCATAAAACTTTTCCGCATCCACCGTATCCTGCCGGACACCGATGACTGCCCCCTGCAAAGGCCTCAGGTCTCCATAAAAATACACATCATCATCTTTACGCACAATGAGTGCAACATAGGTATCCCCCATCCGCCGCATGGAAAAAAGCATTTTCGCCTGACGCTCCGGTGATTTCAGCACAGTCGGCAAAAGATCGATATCGCCCCGTTCCAATGCATCAATAGCTCCGGACCATTTAGCAAAAGGAACAAACTCATAATTCCAATCCGTGTATTTCGCAATTTCATAAAGATACTCAACCGTATAGCCACGATAGGTTCCCGCTGCATCCCGATAAAGATAAATACCCGAGCTGTCATATCCCACGCGGATTGTCTGCTGCGCCTGCAGGACTCCCATGCCGGACAGCCAGCTGAAAAGCAGCACGATCAGACAGATCAGCCTGCGCTGGCTCCCCGCACAGCCTTGAAACTTCTTTATTTTATTCATGCTCATCCCTCAATGGAAAAAGTATTTCTGCCTTTCTTTTTCGCTTCGTACAACGAAGCATCCGCTCTTGCATAGACCTTTTCAAAATCATCCCCTGCACCGACCAAAGCAGCCCCTATGCTTACCGTTACCAGCCACTCCGGATGCCCGGCCAGCTTTACATTCTCACGCACAGATGCGTTGAGCCGCCCACAGAATTCCTGAACAAATGCCTTCGATGGTACATCATGCAAATAAATACAAAATTCATCCCCTCCAAGCCGCCCGACGAAATCAGTAGAGCGTATGCTTGTTTTCAGTGTCCTGCCCAGACCCTGCAGCACCTGATCGCCGACCTGATGACCAAGCGTGTCATTGATGCTCTTGAACCTGTCGAGATCCAGAATAATCAGAACTTCAAGTTCCCGTCCCTGATTTTCCGCTACATATGCCGTCAGCAGGCGCCTGCTCGTTCCGGAATTATAGACCTTGGTAAGCGCATCAATCTGTGCCCGTGTCTCCAATCGTTCCTGTCTCTGAAACTCTGCCGTAACATCCGCAAATACTCCCATGATAGAGACCAGGCGGTTACGATGATCATAAAAGAATTGATTATATACACGAAAAATCCCCAGAGAATTATCCTTGCGATAAATCTTCTGCCGCAAAGCGTCCCCTCCCGGAGCCATCGCCGCTTCAAGATAGGAGAAGGATGTCCGCACAGCCTCATTCTTCGGATGACGCAGCTGCTCTGAATACCTGCGGATCAAAGGCTCCAGGCCAAGAAGCTCTGCACATGGCCCGGATAACTGCAGCTCATCCTTCTGTGGGTCATATTCAAATAAATAGAGACTGGCTGCAACCGATAACCGTGCATAGCGCTCACGCAATTGACATTCTCTGCGTTTCAGCAGATAAACAGAATAACAGCTGTATCCCAGGATGAGCAGTAAGGCAATGCTCCCCGAAATAAGTTCTAAATGGCTCATGAAAATTCCGCCTTTAATAATCAAACTATTTTAAATATTATTTCTTATATTATACTACACTTTTCTGCCAAGACAAATAACGGAAAAGAAAATAAGCTGCTGCATGACATATTTCAATAAAATATGGATACAGCAGCATTCGTATTTCTTTAAGCTTTTCTTTGCTGTGCTCGCAGCTTTTTCCATTCCCACACACAGCGCACACCAGGGTGCATGTGCGGCATCACAAAGCAGCGGCTGCAGGATATACAGATTGATTTTTCCTGCCCCTGCAGAACCTTCGTGACAAAATCAGGTTCAGCAATGAGCGGCCTCCCCAAAGATACCATATCCATCCCCCGGGCAATCACCTGCTCCATATCCGCCAGCGAGCGCACACCACCGACCAGGCTCATAGGCAGTTCCACCGCCTTGCGCATACGCGCTGCCCGCTCCAGATAATACAGCGTACGCTCACGCGGCTGATTGATAAAGTCTGCACCCGAAAGCTCTGCAAGCTCAATGCCCAGTTCCCGGCAGCGCCGCAAAATCCAGAGCAGATCCTGTTCATAGGCAGCATCGTCCCCTTTCGTATCACTGTTGATCTTGATCCAGACAGGGAAATCCGCACCGCAAGCTGCCTGAATGCCCCGGACAATATTTTCCACCATGCGGAAACGATTCTGGACTGTTCCGCCATAGCTGTCCGTCCTCGTATTGAACAGCGGATCCAAAAAACGGGACAGCAGATACGAATGCGCCGCATGAAGCTGCACGCCATCTGCGCCGCTTTGCCTGACCCGCACAGCTGCCGCAATGAAGGCGGCCTCAATCGCATGGATTTCCTCAATGGTAAGCATGCGTGCATGACGATTTTTTTTCAATGGACGATCGACAACATCCGCCAGATCCTCCTCATCAATGGCACGCGGCCCTGCATGATTGATCTGTACAATAAAGCGTGTATCTTCAGCGTGTACAAGCTCCGCAGCTTTGCTGAACTGCCGGATATGCTCATCCGCAAAGATATTGATCTGTTCCGGATTTGCACGTCCTGAAGGCGAGACACAGCAATGTCCGGTAACGATCGTCCCGATGCCATTCTTCGCCAGCGTCTGATACATCGTATATTCAGCCTCAGTCATATAGCCATCTGACGTACCCAAAAAGCTATGGACTGCCGAACGAATGATGCGGTTGCGGCAGGCAAGGTGCCCCAGTCTGACCGGTGACGTGACTTTATTCATAGATAAAACCTCCAACAAACATATTGCTCTAATTATACCACAAAAATAAAAAATTTAGTATCAATGCCTTGCACCAGCTAACAAAAAGACTGCTGCGCTGCCAGTATACACTGGTCCAGCACAGCAGTCTCATCCTCACTCTTCGACAGCTGCCGGCCGATAGTAGACCTTAGCTTTTGGTGTCTCTGACAAAAGCTGCCACTCATCCGGCCGGAAATCCTTTGCGAACTCATCATACTTGCGTTCATCAAGTACGAGATAAACATCACGATCCCTTGGCACGGCTTCCAATGCCATGTACGGCATGACATTCTTGCTGCTCCAGCTCATCGCTTTCGGCTTGTCCCCCTCGATCTTGTCCGCATGTTCAAGATTATACATCAGCTTATTGCTATAATACACAATCGAAGCCTTGTAGTCCCCATAATACACGAGCACATCCTGCGGCTGAATGCGGTCCTTGAACGCTGCCGCTACCTGCTTGCCGGAATAACCGGCATTCGTACAAAGCGGAATCGCCACAAAAAAGGTCAGTGCAGTATAAAAAAATACATTGAAAATCAACAGGCGCTTAACCAGGCGCTCATGCGTATATAAGAGACGCGCTGCCAAAATTGCAATCGGCAGCAGCGCGGGCAGGGTATAAGTCGTATACTTCGTTGCCATGCACTGATAAAACCCATTGACCAGCAATGCCCACAACAGCAGGAAAAGCGTCGTTGTATCAATCTCCGGCCAGACACGCTTCTTCCAATACTTCACAATCACCATCGGCAGGCTGAAGCACCAGGGGAAAAACCCTAAGAAGAATATCCCCGTATAATAATACCAGACATCCCAGCGTGGATGCTCCGATACCGTTGCGCGCAGAACATTATGGATACCAAGGAAGGTGTCAATAAAATCGCTGCCATGCAGCTGATACATCGCATAGTACCAGCTGCCGCCCACAAGCACAAAGAGCAGCATGCCCAGCACCGGCTTCATGCGTTTGATCTCAGCAAAATCCCTGCGCAGACAGATAAACACGGTCACAATAAACCCCGGCAGCAATATGCCGATTGGTCCTTTGGTCAGTACAGCAAGACCAGCAAACAGGTAACACAGATAATACAGGTTCTTGTTCCTGCCTGTATATGCCAGATAAAAGAAAATCAGCACGGCATTAAAAAACAAAAACAACGTCAGATCCGTAATCACCGTCTTGGAAATCAGCCAGTACTCAAAAGATGTCCCAAGAATCGCCGCAGAAAGAAAGCCCGTTTTCTCATCATAGATTTTCTTCGCAAAGGCATAGGTCATGAGCATGCCCAAAATACCAAACAGCGCCGGGAAAAACCGTGCCGCAAAATCCGTAATGCCGAAGATCTTGAAGGCTGCAATCAGCTCCCAATAAAAGAACACCGGCTTATCATACCAATAGTTCCCATAAATCCTCGGAGAAACATAGTCACCAGACGCAAGCATTTCAGCTGCCGTCTGCGTATAATTCGATTCCACCGGATCGGTTACGGCAATTGCCTGGTTGCCCAAAAAGAACAACAATCCCAGCGCAATCAACAGCCAAATATGTTTTTTTGTCGTCGTCATTTCACTTCTCCGTCCTGCAAATATCCGCGCCTAACCCTACCAGCTTCTGTACCAGATTATCATAGCCGCGGTCAATATGGTGGATATAGCCCACCTGTGTTTCACCATCTGCCACAAGGCCGGCGAGCACCATAGCGGCCCCGGCCCGCAAATCCGTCGCCTTGACCTGACAGCCCGTAAGGCTGTCCACACCCTCAACAACGGAAGTGCGTCCGTCGATCTTGATATTGGCTCCCATGCGTTTAAGCTCATCGACATGCATGAAACGGTTCTCAAACACCGTCTCCGTCACCATGCCGGTTCCCTCCGAAACAGCCATCATGGCCATGAACTGCGCCTGCATATCCGTCGGGAAGCCCGGATAAGGCATCGTCTTGATATCCACTGCCTTCGTGCGCTTGTCACAGGTCACGCGGATACCATCCACATCTTCTTCAATCGTCACACCAGCTTCTTTAAGCTTCGCAATCACCGGCTTCAAATGCTCACTGATGGCATTTTCGATATAAACATCTCCCTGTGTCATCGCAGCAGCAACCATATAGGTTCCCGCTTCGATACGGTCAGGAATAATCGTATAGTTCTTTCCCGTCAGCTTCTTGACGCCTTCAATCTTAATGACGTTCGTCCCCGCACCGCGGATCTTTGCACCCATGACATTCAGGTAATTGGCAAGATCGACAATCTCCGGCTCCTGGGCTGGATTTTCAATGATTGTCTGTCCCTCCGCCATCGAAGCTGCCATAATGATATTCTCCGTTGCTCCGACGCTTGGAAAATCCAGATAGATGCGTGCGCCCTTCAGTCCTTCCGGCGCAGTCGCTTCAATGAAGCCATGACCGATGCCGATTTTGGCGCCAAGCGCCTCGAATCCTTTCAAATGAAGATCGATTGGCCGCGTACCGATTGCACAGCCACCCGGCAGGGAAATCTTTGCCTTGCCGCAGCGCGCCAAAAGAGGCCCCATGATCAAAAACGATGCGCGCATCTTGCGCACAAGATCATACGGTGCCTCACAGCTTGCAATAACAGAGCTGTCCACAAAAAGCGTATTCTTATCCGCATCAAAATCTGCCTGTACTCCCAGCTTGCCAAGGACCTCGGTAATCGTATGCACATCCTCCAGGGATGGCACCTCTTCAAGACGGCTTGGAGCCTCCTGTCCCAGAAGAGTTGCTGCGATGATTGGCAGAACGGCATTCTTTGCACCGCTGATCTTTACTCTGCCCTGAAGACGATGACCGCCATTTATAATTAATTTTTCCATTATAAGTTCAATTTCCTCCCACAAGTACACTTGCTAAGTATCAAGGTTTAGTTTACCATTAACAGCCAAAGCTGACAAGGGCAAACCTGCTAATTTTCATCGGACAATCTTTCCACGATTTCCTCGATTTCTGCCCGATGGGCCAAAAACAGCTCTACAAAATAAGGATCGAATTGTTGTCCGCTTTGTGTGAGGACCTCCTGAAAGGCCTTATCCACCGGCCAGCTTTCTTTATAGCTCCGCCGGCTGACCAATGCATCGAAAACATCTGCGATTGAGACCATGCGCGCAAGCGGATGGATCTCCCTCCCCCGGCGGTTGTCCGGGTAGCCCCCGCCGCCATAGCGTTCATGATGCTCCAGTGCAATGATCCTCGCGTATTTCAAAGCCTTGTTGGGTACATTATGCAGCAGCTGTTCTCCATACTGACTATGACGCTTGACGACGGAAAATTCCTCCTCCGTAAGCCTGCCCGGCTTATCCAGGATTTCGTTCGGCACAAGCAGCTTGCCCACATCATGCATCATGCTGGCCAGTGCAATATTTTCTACTTCTTCCTCGCTATATCCGGCAGCCCTTGCCAGCACACGCGTGTACTCCGCCACGCGTTTCACATGATGTCCGGTCTGCCCCGACTTTGCCTCCGTAATCTCCGCAAAGGATGCAATTACATCCAGCTGTGTTTCCCGTATTTCGCGATTCAGCTGCGCATTACGGTTAAAGGATGCTTCCAGATTTTCTGCCATTTGATTGATGCAGCAGCTGATTTTGCCAATCTCATCATTGCTGATGTCCGAAACGCGGATTTGCAGGTCTCCCCTGGAAATCGCGGTAATTGCCTCAGAAGCAGCTGCCGCACTTCTCCCAAGCTTCCAGGCCAGTAAGACCAGCAGCGAGGCGAGCAGCGCAATACAGAGCAGAAGCTTTGGCAGAAGCGCCCAGATCGTATTTCCAAAGCCCCGATACGACAGAGCCACAGGTGCTGCCGCATAAAGCCACCCTGCCACTTCCCCGTCAGAGGTATAGATTGGCGCATAGAAACGATAAACATCATCATTGCAAAGAATTGATGTTCCATTCTCGGTCACATGCTGCGCAAGCAGCCCGGAAAGCTGTTCTGCATCTGCCGGATAGTGCAGGCTCAGCAATGAACGGTCCTTCCCGGAACCGGCAAATACATAGACCCCGGTAGGACTCCTGAGCAGGATCTGTACCGTGAGATCCTCAGGAAAACTTTCCTGCAAACGCCTCGTAATGCTGCGATAAGCCGGCTGGCGAAAAAACAGCGAGCCATCAGCACTGAGCAAGGAATCTCCATCAACCCCATCAGCCACCATATGCACCTCACGCGAAATCTGCTGTACCTCATGCTGAGCATAGTCCTTCTGATAAAAGCGAAATACGGTAAACATCATATATAAGACAACCAGCAGCACAATAGGCAGCAGCATCAGCTGCTTATTGCGCAAAGACGTCGATGGTCCATGATAAACATAAACGATCCCCCCCAGGAAATAGAGTACGCCCATTCCCAGTAAAAAGATACTGATAAAGTAAAGGCAGCGCACCAGAGCTTCCTGCAGCACCTGCTGCAGGGATAACTCTGCACGGGCAAAAGTTCTCAGGCTGCCGGACGGATCCATATACCATGCTTCGCCATATGCGGCTCCGCACAAATAGCCATTTGCCGCACTCGCATACAGGACATCTTCCTGCGGCACTCCTTCAGCCTCCTGAAAAGGCTGCACCGACTCTGGTGCAAGCTGCCAAATCTTCTTTTGATGAGCATCATATGCATAAAGACGTCCCTGCCACGTGAAAACCGAGGAAATAAACGGCCCGCCCTGCAGAATACGGTAAGTGTACTGAAAGATCGGCTTTTCTGCTTCTCCGATCATACCATAGCCAATTTCTCCATCAATTTTTGCATAGCAGTATGCCCCGTCACCTGCAAAGAAAATATTCTGATATACATATGGAATGGTAAAATCCTGCCGTGCCAGCAAAGTCTGCTCTCCTGTTGCCATATCGATCTGATAGAAACGATTATACAAAGGATGCCTTTCAATGAATCCAACCTTTCCGTTCTGCGCCGCTAAAGAAGAAATCTCCTGCTGGCCGAACTTATACCTTGTGGCATACAATACCTTCTGCAAATCGCCTCTGGTATCGTACATACAAAGCCTGCTTCCCCATTCCTGTACATTTCCGTCAAGATTATCCAATACCCGCAAAAACAGCCGTCCCTGTTCATCTGCAGCAATCCCGGAAATACGCGCTTCATCCCCAAACGAATCCGCCCGGACAACATACGCCAGCACACCATCCGGGCTCAAAGCAAAAACATTTTTCCCTCCATCGTTGATATAAACAGAACCATCCGCTCCAGCTGCCGCCTCCCGTATATGCTGAAACTGCAGTGAACGACTTCCCAAAGAGATCTGCCATTCCGGGTGCAGAAAAACAAACGCGGCTGCTGCCAGAAGCACAAGAACTGCCATCAAGCCTCCGCCTTGTTTCGAGTAAACTCTTGAAAAAAGTCTTCTATCCATAAAACACAGCCATCCTTTTTTAAATCTTCTGCCTTTTTTAGTGATCCATCGCAAACCATTAAGTCACAAAATAGAAAAGTATTCCTGCCAAAGTCCTATGCATAAACTACTTTTATTATACTGCCGCTGCATAAGTTTTTCCACAAAAAAAATCTCCTTTTTCTGCCAGCAGGACTCCTCTTTTCTGTGCCGAATATATTGTTTATGAATGCTATTGTAAAGGAGCCCGTCATAAATGTATTATCTCTATGCTGTAAAATCCTATGAACCGCAATGCGAGCAGGAAATCATCGACTGCGCTAATATGCTGCAGCTTTTTGAACTTTTCCCCGACAATATCCTGCTGCGGGAAAACAAGGCTGCACATCTCACCAGTTCAGCTTTCATCGTGAATAAATCCCTCGATAAAGTGCTTTTTGTCTATCATAATATTTACAATTCCTGGAGCTGGGCTGGCGGCCATGCGGATGGCAACGGTGATCTGCTGCAAGTAGCCTGCCGGGAAGCCCGTGAAGAAACAGGGCTTCCCGATGTGGTGCCGTTAAGCCCCCAGATTGCTGCTCTTGATATTCTGCCAGTAACTCCGCACAAAAAGAACGGAAAATTCGTAAGTGCGCATCTCCATCTGAACCTCTGTTATTTCCTTGCCGCAGATGACACGCAGCCATTGCAAAGCAAGCCCGATGAAAACAAAGCCGTGGCCTGGCTGCCGCTCGAGCATCTTGCGCTCTTCTCTACCGAAGCACATATGCTGCCGATCTATCAAAAGCTGGTCCAGCGTCTGAAAGATTTCCCTGCAGCACCTAAATCATAAAGGATGTGATTGAACATGCATGCTGATAAATTCGCCTATTTCTTTATTGCGTTTGCCATCTATCTGCTGCTCAAGGCAATAGCCCTCTGCACAACGAATCCTCTGGTCAATATTCTCCTCTATATTTCCATTTCCATCTCTCTGCTTGCCAGTAATGTGCCGCGTGTCATGGACATTCCCCTGCACTACGCCTATCCGGTCAAGCGTGTCGAATATTTCACTTTTTTTGTGGCAGTGATCTGCTTCATCACCCTTTGTTTCCGCCATATTTTGTAAAAAACGGTATGCTGCACTGGTTCCGCAGCATACCGTTTTTTATCCTTTCCTCAATGATTCGCCAGACGATAAATCTCCAGCACAGCCTGACGATCCAGCGGCCGAAAAGCCGCCACTTTTTTCCTGCCTGAATTCGTACACATATCCGCGAGTTCTTCAAGCGTTTCTTCGCGCTGTACACCAATACCGAGCTCCGTAAAGTTCAACGGCATGCCGATGGAGGCAAAGAAGGCTTCTGTCTCACGAATACCTGCCCTGGCCTGCTCCTCAGCTGTACCTGCATTGATGCCCCAGATCTGCCGGGCAAAGCGGGCAAAACGCTCTGGATCATCCGAATAAACTGTTCTTGCCCAGGAGCCCCATACCGCAGTAAGCGATGCCCCATGGGCTACATCAAAGCGGCCGCTGAGCTCATGTCCGAGCTTATGGGCTGCAAAGTCTTTCGGACGCCCGAGGCCGGTAAACCCATTATGCGAGACACTTCCGCACCACATGATTTCACTCATTGCCTCATAGTCCTGCGCATTGGCCAGCGCCGGCTTCGCATAGGCAATGACATTCTGCAGCAAAGCTTCAGCAACGCGGTCCGTAAAGCTGTTTCCGCCAACCTGCGAAAAATAACGTTCCATCGTATGCATCATAATGTCTGCAATGCCGCACGCAATCTGCCGGCGCGGCAGCGTATACGTGAGCTCAGGATTCATGATTGCAAAAGCCGGACGGTTAAGGTCCGTGTTGAGGCCGCCCTTTTTCCCGGACTCCTCATCCGTCAGAACTGCTGAATCGCTCGTCTCACTGCCGGAAGCAGCAATCGTAAGCACAACGCCTACTGGTGTTGTTTTTTCCAGCTTCTTCTCTCCCAGCCAGTATTCCCAGATATCCGTGTGTGGATTGGCCAGACCATGCGCAATCGCCTTGGCCGTATCAATCACGCTGCCGCCGCCGATGGCCAGCACGAAATCTGCCTTGAACAGCAATGCTTCCCGCACACCATCCCTTGCAAGCGAAAGACGCGGATTCGGCTGTACGCCGCCCAGCACCCGGAAGGCCAGCCCTCCTGCCGTCATGACACGTTCCACACGCGCCAGGAGGCCATTTTTTATTACACTGCCGCCTCCATAAACAACAAACACCCGATGCCCGCCATATTGGCGGATTTTTTCCGCCACGCGTTCCTCCGTACCGCGGCCAAAAATAATTTCTGTTGGACAATGATATTCAAAACTCTGCATCTCGTCAGCCTCCATTAACTATGAACTTCATTAATATAA
>CAZTAP010000039.1:0-18280 GCA_964611665.1 uncultured Selenomonadaceae bacterium
CTTCTTCTCATCATACCAAAAGGCAGTTGGATTTGTCAAATATGTCTGAAAATGATAGGACAAAGATATAAATATGTAAAGCTAAAATAGAAAAGCATTTGCTTTTTAAGGAATCTCAAATTTCGCAAGTTATCCACCGTTTTTCCCTGATTTATGCGGAAAAGTGCATAACTATGTGGATAAAATCGGGAAACCCACAGACTTATCCACAAAATTTAGGGGATATCTACAGCAAAACTGTGGATAAGGTGTATATCCTGTAAATCGTTGATGGAGTCAATCTAATCCATTTTTAATCTTTTTGCCATCTGTTTTTAACGCTGCTTTGCTAAGATGTATTTAAAGAAATGCTGATTAATGAATCGAACAGGATTTAACAGGAGGGCATCATGAGAAAAATTTTGCAGAAGGTGAATTCCTTCATTCTTGGAAGCATCATGCTGCTCGGTGCCTTCACCGGGATATCGGCAGCCGTCTATACACAGGCAGCCGGACCGGGCTATGGCGCGCATATGCTTGCGGCAGACAGTGTCCGGGTCCTTGACTGGACGGATGTGCAGGCTCAGCGCCTGAAACAGGCTTTGCCGCTGCGGATAGCGGTAGAACCTCTAAAAAATCTTCATGAGGAATAAAAAAGAAACCTTAGCGTGGATGCTGAGGTTTCTCTTTTTTTTAGTCTGCTAATTTTTTGGTATCGCGTGCCTCGAAGGCCTTGTTTACGATGTCTTCCAGAGAGGCCCCGGTGACTGATTCAACGGCTGCGAGGATGGCGCCTTCGAGTACCGGGCAGTCGATCATGCGCAGTTTACGGTCCTCCATGCTTTCGATGACCATTTCCGTGGTCATGAGTGCACTGCCCATATCCATGATGATGGCGGTGCCTTCATCGGAATATACCTCGTCGATTGCATTGCTGATGCGTTCGAAGCTTGTGCCGATGCCGCCGTCATCCATGCCGCCTGCGGCCACGATCTTTGCATCGCGGGCCATGGCTTTGGCGAGTTCGACAACACCTTCGGCGAGTTTCTGACTATGTGAGACAATAACGATTCCTACCATAGGAAGGAACCTCCTTATTTATAGATTTTCCGCGAGGATCTGGAGCATGAAAAGCGATGAGGCGGCTCCGGGATCCTGGTGGCCGATGCTGCGTTCGCCAAGATAGCTTGCGCGCCCTTTGGTTGCAGCAATCGTTTTGGTATAAGCTGCGCCTTTTTCGCCAGCAGCCACGGCCTTGTCCATGGCTGCTTTGAGCGTTTCGCCTGCGGCAATGGCCTGGCTGAGTGCCTCATAGGCCGGGCAGAGCGTATCGAGCATGGTCTTTTCTCCCGGCTCGGATTTGCCGCGCATCTTCACGCCGCCAATCGCAGCGGCAAAGGCTTCCTGGAAGCCGGCTGCATCAAGCTCCAGTTTGCCTTTGCAGGCAGCACCGGCCTTCATGAATGCTGTGCCATAGAGCGGGCCGGAAGCGCCGCCGACGGTGGAGACCAGCTGCATGCCGACTCCTTTGAGGATAGCGCCGATATCCTTGTCCGAGAGTCCGGGCAGCTTTTCTTCGACAGCCTTGAAGCCTCGGGCCATGTTGATGCCATGGTCGCCATCGCCGATGGCGGTATCGAGCTCAGTCAGATATTCTTTTTCTGCTTCGATTTTTTTCGCGATTTCCGCGATCGTTTTCAATAACGTTTCACGATCCATTTGAGCGCCCCCTGTGGTTTATTTTTGCAGAGCCGGTGTATCTGCCTTGGCATCATAAAGAGCCTTGAGCTCATCATCAAGACGCAGCAGTGTGATGGAGAAGCCGGCCATTTCAATGGAAGTCATATAGTTTCCTACCATTGTATCATAGACCTTGATGTTATGCTCTGCAAGATAATCCTGAACAAAGTTGTTGACGATGTAAAGCTCCATGAGCGGGGTAGCGCCCATGCCGTTGATGATGGCAACGACTTCATGACCGCTGTAGTCGATATCTGCCAGGATTTTTTCCAGCAGCATGGAGGTAATCTTGTCTGCGCTCTGGAGTTTTTCCCGATGTGTGCCCGGCTCGCCATGGATGCCGATGCCGATTTCCATCTCGTCGTCAGCGAGCTCAAAGCCCGGCTTGCCGTTTGCCGGCACCGTGCAGGGACGGATCGCCATGCCCATGGAGCGCACGTTGGCGATGGTTTTTTCCGCAGCGGCCTTGACCTCTGCGAGACTGCCGCCGGCCTCGGCTTTTGCGCCGGCAATCTTATGCACGAGGATCGTCCCGGCTACGCCGCGGCGTCCTGTGGTATAAAGGCTGTCCTTGACTGCTACGTCATCATTGACAACGACGTAATCGGCCTTGATATCCTCATCCTGTGCCATGTCGATTGCCATTTCAAAATTCATGACATCGCCGGTATAGTTTTTCACCACGCAGAGCACACCTTCGTCGGTAGCGACGGCTTTGATTCCTTCCAGCACCTGATCTGGTGTAGGGGAGGTGAAGACCGGCCCCGCAACAGCTGCATCGAGCATGCCTGTGCCGACATAACCGCCGTGTGCCGGCTCATGGCCGCTGCCGCCGCCGCTCACGAGAGCTACATGGCCGGCCTTTTTGTTCCTGCGCACAACGATATTGCCGCAATCCAGTTTGGCCAGCTTTTTCGGGAAGGCCTTGACCAGTCCCTGAATCATTTGTTCCTCGGTTTTCTCTACCTCGTTGATGATTTTTTTCATGAAGAAATCCTCCTTTGTTTGATGAAATATTGAGTTATTTGTATAGTCTGTAAACTTTAACCGGGTTTAGCTGCAGCCTCCTTTTTGCCATATATTCTCATTGTAAGTGTTTTCTGAAAAAAGTTCAATACGAATCTACATTTTATTTTTCTGATTATGACGGTTTTTCGTTTTGGAGGATAGTGGCTGATTGTGCCTGATGCCCGGGAAGCTCAGTATTTCCTTGATTTGTCTGCTCTTTTCCACCGGCTTGAAATTTGCTGAACAAATGGATTTCCTTTGTCGCGAAAAAACGCGTATTAAATTGTTTCCTATTGTTTTCTATAATAAAGCATGTAAACACCGCAAGGCAATCCTGCCGGCGGGGGAATCAATTAAGGGGGAAGTCATATGGTTCAGAACTGGTTAGAACTTGAAGGGGAGGTTGTTATCGTCACCGGCGGTGCATCCGGTATTGGCAAGCATGTAGCAGAAGCATTGCGCAAGGTTGGTGCCAGGGTCGTCGTCGCAGACATGAATGTGGAAACCGGAAAAGAGCTGGATGGTGCGTATTGCGTGCAGTGCAATGTAACGGATCCGGCAAGTGTTCAGGCAATGGTAGAGGCAGTCGTCGCAAAATATGGTAAAATAGATGCATTAGTGAATAATGCAGGAATCAATTTACCGCGTCTGCTCGTTGATGTTGTCGGCGAGAGACCGGAATATGAGCTGGATGATGCGGCCTTCAGCAAAATGTTTGCCGTCAATGTCAAGGGCGTATTCCTTTGTGCACAGGCCTGTGCAAAGCAGATGGTCAAGCAGAAGAAGGGCGTCATCGTCAACATGTCCTCGGAATCGGGCAAAGAGGGCTCGCAGGGGCAGTCGGCATACTCCGCGACCAAGGGCGCTGTGGACAGCTTCACGCGTTCCTGGGCCAAGGAACTGGGCAAATACAATATCCGTGTGCTGGCTTGTGCGCCTGGCATCATGGAAGCAACCGGGCTGCGGACACCTGCCTATAATGAGGCACTGGCCTATACCAGAGGCTGCAGGCCGGAGGATTTGTCCACGGACTACAGCAAAGTGATTCCGATGGGCCGGGACGGCAAGCTCGATGAGGTTGGCGATCTGGTCGCTTATCTGGTATCTGATCGTGCAAGCTATATCGCGGGCACTACCATCAATATTTCTGGTGGCAAATCCCGCGGCTAATGATTTTGTAAGGGGGCGTGCTGGCAAATGCGAAGTTTGTTCAGTGATAATCGTGTACTCAATATCTTGCAATTCCTTCGGAAGAATACGGTTATGACCATCAGTGCGCTGGCTGCAAGACTGGATGTCAGCGATCGTACGATACGTAATGATATCAAACAGATCAATGAAGAAATCCGGAATTGCGGCGTCATCGAGGGCGATCAGGGAAAAGTTTCCCTGCGGGTTTTCCATGAGCCGAAATTTCAGGCATTTTTGGAAACCAGGCTGCAGGCAGATGATTTTCTGAATTCCTATCGGAATCGCATCGATTATATTTTTGGCAAGCTGATGCGTTCCAAGGAGCCGGTGCTTACGGACGAGCTCGCCTATGAAATGAATCTTGGCAGGACGACACTGGTCAATGATATCAAAAAGCTGCGAACGGAAATCGAGCCTTACCATTTGAGCATCCAGGGCAGGACGAGCAAGGGACTGAGCCTGGAAGGCAGCGAGTATGACATCCGGCAGTATGTTATCGATCAGTGCTATGAACAAATCTATCGTGATTATCCGCTGGATCAGGAAATTGTCACGATGATCGAAGCGGCATCGAGGGACAGCTTCATTGAGAAGAGTGCAGAGGAGGCGTTCAAGCAGTTCGTGACGCTGATGCTGGATCGTTATCTCACGGGACGCAGCCTTGGCAAGCTTCCGGAACAATATTATACACTGGCTTCGTATAAAGCCTTTGCTGCGGTTGAGCAGCTGATTGATGAGATCGGGGAGTGTCTGGGCATCAGCATTCCCATCGAAGAAAAGCTCTTTGTGTTCCTGCCAATCATCGGCATGCGGACACCGGCGGATATCGAGGGGATCAAGGCTCTGCCGCTCGATGAAAGCATCAGAGGATTGATGCGGAAGATCATCCACCAGATCGGCATCGAGATGGAAATCAATCTTGTGGACAGCGAGTTTTCGGAAGAGTTTCTTTATCACTTGATGTTTATGGTCAACCGCCTGCGTTTTGGTGTGCATCTGACGAATCCCATGCTGCTGGATATCCGGGAAAAATATCGTCTGGCGTATCAGATGGGCAAGATTGCCGCAAAGGTTGTACAGGCAGAGCTTGGCCTCAGCGTCAGTGATGATGAGAAAGGCTATCTTGCCTCCTACTTCGTCGTATTCCTGGCAGAAAATGAGCATAAACAGAAGAAGCCGTTCCAGGTGGCGGTGGTCTGCGGGAATGGGCGCGTGACGGCTGGCCTCATCAAGGCCCAGCTGAAAAAAGTCCTGGACAGCTCGGTGAAGATCGTGCTGTATGCAGATGAAGCGGTGGATGAGGACGTGCTCAGTGATTACGATATTGTTCTTTCCACAATTACGCTGCCGTGCAGATGCAGCCGTCCCGTAATCTATATCAATGAGATCTTCAATGAGCGTGAGCTCATGCGCAAGATCGAGAAGGCAAAGTATTGGGACGATGTTGAGGTACCGGTTCTCGATAACAACTGGTTTGTCATGACCGATCTGCTGGATGAGACAAGGTTCTTCATCCTGCAGGGCGCGGCAAGCTATGATGAGGCTCTGCAGAAAATGACTGCTTCACTGATCACTGATGGCCAGGTCGATGATGGTTTTCTGGAACGTCTTAGGGAAAGGGAACGCAAGGGAACCGTCGTTTTTGACAACGCCATAGCGATTCCGCATGGCGTGCAGTATGCCGGAGACAAGCTGGTGCTGGCGGTTGGCGTATTCCCGGCACCCATGAAGTACAACGAGCATGAAATCAAGGTGATTTTCCTGCTTGGCCTGCCGGAAATGGTGGAGGCGGATGACAATCTGCTCATTCGCATTTACGATGAGATCATGAGCCTGGCGCAGGACCGGGATATGATGGATAAGCTGGCAGCAGCAGATTCCTTCCCCGCATTGCTCCGCGTGTTATATCGTCAGGCGTAACGTTTAGAACTATTTGGAACGGAGGATTTTGTAATGAATTTGTTTACGATTGGTATCGTTGTAGCTGTGGCGTTTGTATTGCAAATCGTTTTCAGCATGGCACAAATGAAGCATTTTTCCCGGGAGTTTGTGGAGCTCAGAAGAGGCGGACGTGTTGTCTGCGGCCGTAAGTCGGGCGGATTTTATGCAGGAGCGGTCGCGATGTTCCAGATCGATGCAGATGGCATGATCACCGCAGCGAAAAAGATCGAAGGCGTCACCGTGCTCGCCCGCGTGAAGTCAATGCCGGGATTCATCGGCAAGCATATCGCGAACCTGACCGGTGAAGAAATCGATAAATCGCATAAGAATCTGCGCAAGGCAGTGCGGGACGCTTCGCTTACCTATCGGAAATACATTGCGGGGGAAACCATTACAGAACCTTTATCACCGTTGCAGCAGGCGGGTATATATGCCCGTACGTTTTTTAAGTCAAAAAAAGCATAGAAAGAAAGGTGTAACATCATGGATTTTCTTGTTAATTTAGCCGCAGGCTTTATGCATATCTTCGCTCTTGGCGGTCAGCAGTTCGTAGGCTGGGTAACTGGTATCATACCAACCATCCTCATGTTATTGGTTTTGATGAATGCAATCATGGCAATTGCCGGTGATGAGGTCGTCACGAAAATCGCGCACTTCTGTACGGGCAACCCGATTACCCGCTATGCAGTTCTTCCATGGCTCAGTGCATTCATGCTGGGCAACCCGATGGCTTTGTCCATTGGCAAGTTCATGCCGGAGTTTTATAAGCCTTGTTATTATGCATCGGCAACGTATCACTGCCATACCAATAGTGGTATCTTTCCTCATATCAATGCCGCTGAAATCTTCATCTATCTTGGCATCGCAAGCGGGATCACGACCCTCGGACTGGATACTACACCGCTGGCTGTACGCTATCTTTTAGTCGGTGTTGTTGCGAATTTCCTTTCCGGCTGGTCGACGGAGCTTACGACCAGAATCGTAGAAAAGCAGCAGGGCAAGCATCTTAGCCGTGAAGTAAAAACACATTAAGGGATAGAGGAGGAAAATACAATGTCAGAGTATCGTTCCATTAAAATAGAGCGTGGTAATGGTGGTTTCGGTGGTCCGCTGATCATCACTCCTACGGAGCAGAAAAATAAAGTCATGTTCATTACAGGCGGCGGGGCTGAGCCGGAATGCCTGCAGAAAATTGTCGAGCTTTCCGGACTGATTCCGGTCAACGGATTCAAGACGAAGTGCCCGGAGGAAGAAGTGGCCCTGGTCATCATCGACTGCGGCGGCACGCTGCGCTGCGGCATCTATCCGAAAAAGCGCATCCCGACCGTCAATACGAATCCGGTCGGCAAGGCAGGTCCTCTGGCGCAGTTCATTACCGAGGATATCTATGTATCTTCCGTTACCTCGAAGCAGGTTGCACTGGCCAATGAGGAAGAGGCGGCAGCAGCCGGTTCTGCTCCGGCAGCACAGCAGAGTGTGAAGTTCACGGCAGACAAAAAGGTTTCGGAGACACTCGCAGGCCAGAAGGATAAGAGCTGGATCACGGTCATCGGCCTTGGCATGGGCAAGATCGTCAATACCTTCTATCAGGCAGCACGTGATGCGATTCAGACCTGTATCACTACGCTGCTGCCGTTCATGGCTTTTGTATCCATGCTCATTGGTATCATCAACGGCTCCGGCTTCGGCGATGTGTTTGCAACGCTGCTCACGCCGCTGGCTGGCAACATCGTAGGTCTGGTCATCCTGGGCATCATCTGCTCAATCCCTGGTCTCTCCGCGCTGCTTGGACCTGGTGCTGTCATTGCCCAGATCGTCGGTACGCTGGTCGGTACAGAAATCGGCAAGGGCAACGTTCCGCCGCAGCTTGCGCTGCCTGCACTCTTCGCCATCAATACGCAGGGTGCATGCGACTTCATTCCGGTTGGTCTTGGCCTGGCTGAGGCAGAGACAGACACCATCGAGGTCGGTGTCGTATCCGTTATGTATTCCCGTTTCCTTACGGGCTGGCTTCGTGTATTGATTGCTTATGCTGCAAGCTTCGGCATGTATGCATAAACAGGGCTGACTGATTTCAGCAGCCGGGGGGCAGGATGCTTTCCGGCTGCTGGATAACAGCCTTTGATGTTTTGGTATAGTACCGAGTCGATAGGATGCGAAAACATGAGAGGCTGTTTTTATTTTTAGAAGGTAAATTTGTCTGGGGGTCAATGGAAATGAAGGTTATTTATGAAAATCAGGTAAAGGCATTAGGTGCTTGCGTCGGCGAATTCAAAGAAGCAGGTTTGTTCATTATTTTTGGTGATGACGCGCCGGCGGAATTGAAGGATTACTGCTACTCGGTGAGCGTCAATCCCATTCAGGGCAGGATTGAGGCAGGGCAGAAGCTTTGCATTGATGAGGAAGAGTTCCTCATTACGGCAGTCGGCAGCGAGGTTCCCGTCACGCTGGGCGGGCTCGGGCATTGCAGCATCAGTCTCAGCGGGCTTACCGAGCCGGAGCTTCCCGGGACGATTTATGTAGAAAAAAAGGCAATGCCGGAGATTAAGGCAGGTACGATCCTGCGCATTATTGCCGCATAGTCATGGTGTCATTCGCACAGAGCAGGGCTGTTTTGCCCGCCTGTGCGTTTTTTTTACAAATTTGTGCGTTTTTCGTCATAGTTTTGTCACAATTCTTTTCTATACTGTTCTCAGAGATAAAGAAAGCGATAGATAGTTGCAATAGCAACAGAGAAGGGGAGGATTCATGATGAAAAGCAGACGCTGGCTCATCGTGCTTGTCGTTTATCTGGCGAGTGTTGTGGTGATCCTGAATCAATATAAAGTGCCGCCGCTCATGAGCGGACTCATGGCAGAGTTCGGCGTGGGGGCGGCGGAAGCCGGCTGGTTCATGTCGGTATTTGCGCTCATGGGCATTGTGCTGGCGCTGCCGGCGGCCCTGCTTCTGCGGCGTTTCGGACCAAAGGCCAGCGGGGCTGCAGGACTCAGCTGTATCGTGCTGGGCTGTCTCGTGGGCGGGGCGGCGGAATCCGGCGCGATGCTGCTGGCCGGAAGGGTCATCGAGGGTACGGGCCTGAGCCTGATTTCCGTTGTGGCGCCTGCGGTCATCGCGATGTATTTTGCGCCGGAGGAGATCGGTCTGCCCATGGGTATCTGGGCGACCTGGTACCCCATCGGCAGTGCTCTGGCCTATAATATCTCCCAGCCGGTCACAGGCTTTTTCGGCAGCTGGCGCGGCAGCTGGTGGGTTGGCGGCTTCCTGGCAATCGCGGTGCTGCTGCCGTATCTGCTGCTGGTGCAAAGGCCGCAGGGGCTTGGGAAAAAGCAGGGCAGGCCAGGCAGTCCGCAGGGCTCCTGGACGCATTTTGCGGCGAAGGGACTGCACAGCAGGAAAATCTGGCTCCTGGGCGCCTCCTTTTTCTTCATGATGCTGGGCAGCCTTGGCTTCCTGACCTGGGCGCCGACGTATTTCGCTGAGGCCTTCGGCTATTCGCAGGCAGCCGCGAATGGTGCGGCGAGCATGGGCTTTCTCTGGAGCGCGCCTGGCGGGATCTTCGCTGGCTGGCTGCTCACGAAGACGAGCCGCCGCTGGCTGCTGCTCATCCTTTGCGCAGTGCTTTCGGCGGTCATCTATACCGCAGGCTTTTTGGTGCCGCAGGCCGTTTTGACGCCGTATCTTATTGCCGTAGGCTTTGTGACGGGCTTCACCTGTGCGCTGGTTTTTGCACTCGTGCCGCAGGTCATGGAAAACCGCGCGTTTACCGGTATCGGCATGGGGATCATCGCACTCATGCAGAGCGCTGCCAATCTGGCTGCGATGCCGCTGTTCGGGCGGATTACCGCAGGCAGTGCCTGGACGGCTGCGGTGCTGCCCAGTGCCCTGATCCTGCTGGCGGGAATTGTCTTTGCCGTACTCGTGGCAAAGAGCTCTGCTGTGCCGGATCACGGCTGTCCCCTATCGGAAATAGGAAACCGCTGAATGCGGTTTTTTATTTCCGAAATATAGTTGCAATAGCAACAAAATAATGCTACTATTTAGTTGTCAATGAAATATGGAGGATGATTAAGATGATTATTGATTGCAATATGCATCATTTACCAGAGGACCTTTTTACGAATGAAAAAATGATGGACGGATTTTTGTCGACGGCACCGCGCGGCTTTGGCGAGATCGCGACGCTGGAAAAAATGGAGAACGGCAAGCAGCATCTGATTTTGGAGAAGCCGCAGGGCTATCATAATCTAGACTATGTCGAGGGGGACTATTCGCTGGAAGCGAAGCTCCGGGCCATGGATGATGCTGGCGTGGACAAGGGACTGCTGCGCGTGCCGGTCTGGCAGGAATGGTTGCGGCTGGATACCTGCAAAATCGTGAACGATAATGCAGCGGATATGTGCAGGCGCTCGAATGGACGTCTTTATGCGAACGCGGTGCTGCCGCCCTGGGGCGGCAAAGAGAATCTTTACGAGCTGGAGCGCTGCATCAAGGAGCTCGGCATGGTCGGTGTGCAGCTCGCGTGCCACTATGGTCAGCTCTATCTGGATGACGAGGCATTCAAGCCATATCTGAAGGTGCTCAACGATACCGGGGTGCCGGTTATCGTACATCATACGCCGCTGCCGGTCTATTGGCAGTCCCTTTATGAGTTCACGAATCTGCGCCGTGAGTTCGGCCGCGTGGTCGATCAGGCGACGGCCCTTGGACGTGAGCTTTTCAGCGGTATGTTCGAAGAATTCCCGGACCTGAAATTCATCCATACGATGTTCGGCGGCAACTGGTTCGCAAGCCAGCAGCTCACGACACCGCATAAGTCGAAAAAGAATGAGGTACTGGCTCGTTTCGATACGACAGAGGCTGACCGCATCCAGAGCTATCTTGCGAACAACATCTACTATGATATGACGCATCCGGCTTCCTGGGGCAAGGCCCAGGTCGAGTGTGCAGTCGAAGTCTGCGGTGCAGACCATCTGCTTTTCGGCAGTTCCTTCCCGGTCGTCTACGGCTGGATGTCCTCTGGCGTGGATTTCGTCAAGCAGCTGGACATCACAGCAGAGCAGCGTGAGCTTATTTTCCATGGCAATGCGGAGAGATTGTTTAAACTGGCATAAAAAGTAAAATTGCAAAAAGGGTGCAAAAAGGGGACGGTTCTGTTTTGCTGCAAAACAGAACCGTCCCCTTTTGTTGGATAAAAACTTGGGAAAAAGCAGGAAGTTTGGAAATTTTGCGGAAACTATAAAAGAGAAAAGAAAAGGAGGCGGGGATATGGCGCGTATACGCGTGAAAAAGCTGGTGATTGCCTTTGCGGCAACGACGCAGGCGATGAAGATGGAAGCCTGTGCGAAAGCTGCCGGGGCTGCCGGGCGCATCATTCCTTTGCCGCCGGTCATCGATGCAGGCTGCGGACTTGCCTGGTGTGCGCCCCCTGAGGCGCGCTCAGAGCTCATGCAGCTTCTGCAGAAGGAGAAGATTCAGGCAGCAGGTATCCATGAGCTGCTTTTATGAGGAGGGTTTCGCATGGCAGAACCAGAAGAAATTGTTTTTTGCCAGGGGGGAGGGTGTACGGCCAAGCTCGGGCCCGGCGTGCTCGCGCGTGTGCTCAGCAGGCTGCCGAAGAAGGAAGATCCGAGGCTGCTGATTGGCTATGATGGCTCGGATGATGCAGCTGTCTATGCACTTACGCCGGAAATTGCATTGATCCAGACGCTGGACTTTTTCCCGCCGATGGTCGAGGATCCGTATACCTTCGGGCAGATCGCCGCGGCCAATGCATTGAGCGATGTGTATGCGATGGGCGGCGAGGTGCGGACAGCACTGAATATTGTGTGCTTCCCGGAGCAGATGGATCTGAATATCCTGGGCCGCATCCTGCAGGGAGGCAGTGAAAAGGTGCACGAAGCCGGCGGTGTGCTTGCCGGAGGTCATTCTCTTGCGGACAAGGGTGTGAAATACGGGCTGTCGGTCACGGGGGTCATCCATCCGCAGAGGATCCTTGCGAACAATACCTGCCGGACAGGTGATCTGCTGCTTTTGACCAAGCCGCTGGGCGTCGGCATTGTCTGTACGGCAGCAAGGCTGGGCGAGGCTGCAGACGAGGATTTTCAGCTCGCCGTACGCTCTATGAGCACGCTCAATAAATATGCCTCGGAAATCGTGCGCAGATATCGGACGCATGCCTGCACGGATGTCACGGGCTTTGGACTTCTTGTGCATCTTACCGAGATGCTGGCCGGGCGGCACAGTGCTGTGCTGGATAAAGCGGCGATTCCGTATATCCCGGGCTGCCCGGGATATGTGGAGGAGTTCTATCTTACGGCAGCCGGACAGCGCAACCGCAATCATGTGGGGGCGCAGGTGGAGTTCAGGGACTGCAGTTTCGCGTTGGAGGAGATCCTCTATGATGCGCAGACATCAGGCGGGCTTCTGGTGGCCATGGACCCTCAGGATGTGCAGAAGGCCTATGAAGAGCTTGAACAGCTCGGGCTGCCCTGTGCGATTGTGGGCAGGGTTACGGATAAAGGAACGAAAACGATTATTGTAGAATAGACGAGGAGGAAACAGAATGAAATTGGATGAACGCGGCAAGCAGTGTCCTTTGCCGGTAATTGAGACGAAAAAGGCTTTGGAGAGAAGTGTCCCGGGTACGGTGATCGAGGTAATGGTCGATAATGAAATTGCGGTGCAGAATCTGCTGAAGATGGCAGAGCATAAAGGGCTCGCACATCAGGAGGAAAAACTGGCAGAGCAGAAATTCTGCGTGCGCATCACCGCTGCTGCGGATCATGGCAGGATTGCTGCAGAGGAAGAGGAAGAAGCGGAGCCGGAGCAGGTATCTGCAGGCATACGTCAGGGACTGGTTGCAGCGATTGGGGCCTCGGTCATGGGGCAGGGGGATGACGTCCTGGGCAAAGTATTGATGAAGAGCTTTATTTATGCACTGAGCCAGCAGGATACCCTGCCGCAGACGGTGCTGCTGTTCAATGGAGGGGCCTTCCTGTCCTGTGAAGGCTCAGAGTCGGTACAGGATTTGCAGGCAATGGCGGCTGAGGGTGTTGAGATCCTCACCTGCGGCACCTGTCTGAACCATTACGGACTTACTGAAAAGCTTGCTGTCGGCAGTGTGACGAATATGTACGATATCGTGGAGCGTATGACCCGGGCGAAAAGTGTCGTGCGCCCATAAAGGGAGCAGGGGGAATCTTCAATGACGTTGATTATTTTGCGCATGCTGGGCTCAGCTGTATGCATCATTGCCATCATGCTGGTCTTTTATCTCCTGGATAAACGGACTGCTCTGGGGCGCTGCCGGCAGGAATATCGGCAGCTTCTGTACGGGCTGGTGTTTTCTGTGCTCACGGTCAGCCTGCTGCAGTTCGGGGCAGATGTCCAGGGATCGCCGGATAATATCCAGGATGTCGTTCCGTTGTGCACCGGTCTTGTTTTCGGCGTGCCGGCGGGCATCCTCACGGGCGTTCTGGGGGCGGCGCTTGCTGCCGGGATAAGCGGTGGGGGCTTTACGGGCACTTCCGTGATCGTCGCGCTGCTGATGGCAGGCTTTATGGGCGGTATTCTGCGTTATTTCCTTTTTGATGATAAAAAATCCTCGGATTTCTATGGCCTGGCTGCAGGTCTGGTCATGGCAGTCCTGCATATGCTGATCTTGCTGCTCCTGCATCTGGGCAATCTCAAGGAGGCTTATGCAGCAATCCATATGCTGGCGTTGCCGCTCATGCTGATCAGTGCGATTACCGCGATGCTGGTGCTGCGCCTTGTGGCCTGGGCGAGCGGTGTACACATGGCAGACAGCAAAAGAAAACGGGGCATTGCGGAGATTTTTCAGCGCTGGCTGCTGATCTGCGTCGTTGCAGCTTTTACGGTTACCTGTGTTTATTCCTGGCTGCTTCAGACTTCGCTGGCCGAGACGGCAGCGGATAATCTGCTGCGGCTGAATATCCAGGATGTGCAAAATGATATTCAGGAGACATCCGATACAGAGCTGCTGAAGATTGCGCGCCGGGTGGCAGGCCGGATCACGCCCGCGAATTATCAGAATGACCGTCCGGGAGAGATGTTTCATAACGAACAACTGCTCCAGCTGATGGAAGAGTTCGATCTTACGGATATCAATCTGATCAATCGCAGCGGAATCAATGCCGCGAGCACGAATGGGACGTTCTGTGGCTATAATATGGCCAGCGGTAAGCAGTCTGCGGCGTTTTTGGTTTTGCTGAACGGCACGCCGGAAATGGTGCAGAACTATCAGCCCATCAGCTCGGATGCTTCGATCTCGCGTAAATATGCCGGTGTAGCGCTGCAAAATGGCGGCTTCGTGCAGGTAGGCTATGGCGCAGCACAGTTTCAGGCAAGTCTGCGCGAGCTTGTTTCAAACTTCACCGACTATGTGCATATCGGTGAGACGGGCGGCGTACTCATCGTTGATGCCAATGGCATGCTGGTGAGTGACAGCGGCGGTGCAGCGGGCAAAAGCCTGCGTGAGACCGGCATGGTACTGCCGGAGAACGTGCCGGAGCATACGCGCTTTCAGATGACGGTCCATGGGCAGGCTTCGCTGTGTATGTATGTTGATTCTGAAGGCTATACGATTCTTGCGTACTATCCGCTCGAGGAAGTGATGCTGTATCGCAATGCCGGCGGCTATAGTGTCATTTTTATGGAAATTATCCTGTTTGCCGTGATCTTTTTGCTGATTTATTTCCTGGTGAAAAAACTTGTGGTCGATAATATCCATAAGATCAATCTGGAGCTTGCCAAAATTTCGAACGGCAATCTGGATACGCGTGTCGATGTGCATACGAATGAGGAATTCACTTCGCTTTCCCGCGATATCAATACGACGGTCGATACGCTGAAACGCTATATTGCAGAGGCGGCTGCGCGCATTGACCAGGAGCTGGAGTTTGCGCGCACGATACAGCTTTCCCTGCTGCCTACGGACTTTCCGGAGCAGCCGGCGTTTGATATTTTTGCAAATATGCAGGCGGCGCGTGAGGTCGGCGGCGATTTCTACGATTTTTATCTGTTGAATGAAACGAAGCTGGTCTTTCTGATTGCGGATGTTTCCGGCAAGGGAATACCGGCAGCGATGTTCATGATGCGGTCCAAGACGTTGCTCAAGAGTCTTATCGAAAATGGCTTGTCGCCGGCAGATGCGTTTACGCAGGCGAATGCAGAGCTCTCCGAGCACAATGATGCCTGTATGTTCGTTACGGCCTGGATGGGCATGCTCGATCTTTCGACCGGACATGTCGACTTTGTGAATGCGGGTCATAATCCGCCTTTGCTGGTTCGGCGTGACGGACCGGGATATCTGAAGTCAAAGGCTGGTTTTGTGCTCGGTGCGATGCCTGGCATGAAGTACAAGACGCAGCAGCTGGAGCTTGCGCCGGATGATGTGCTTTTCCTTTATACGGATGGCCTTACGGAGGCAATGGACCTGAAAAATCAGCTTTACGGCCAGGAGCGTCCGCTGGAGGTGCTCAGGCGCTTCCGGGATATGAGTGCGCGCAATCTGGAGGCAGCGATGAGGCAGGACGTTGCAGCCTATGTGGGGGCAGCCGAACAGTCCGATGATCTGACCATGCTGGTGCTGCGCTATACAGGCCAGTCAGTAAAAAATAATGCAGACCATTGATTTTTAGCAGGATAAAGCAGTATTCATGTGGAAATAAGAATCAATGATGGTAAATGCAGGGGGGATCGAAGATGAAGATTTTGAAATCAGAACAAGGTAAATGGCATTGTCTGCGTGTCGAGGAACGTCTGGATACGGTGACGGCCCCTGAGTTTGAAACAGTTGGTGTGGAAAGCATTGAGCCGAACAGTTATATCGCGGTGGATTTCAGCGGACTTGACTATATCAGCAGCGCCGGGCTGCGGACTTTGCTGGTGCTGGGAAAAAAGGCGCAGGCACAGAAATCTGAGCTCGTGCTGTGCGGCCTGAGCGGCATGGTAGACGAAGTGCTGGAAGAGTCTGGAATCAAGGAGTTTTTTACTGTTTATGAAACGATAGAGATGCTGCCATAAAGGATGTGATCGCATGGAAAAGCTCTGTCGCGCGTTTCCGGCTGTCATGGAAGAGTATGATGCAATGCTGGATTTTGTCGTAGCGCAGGCAAAGACTTGTGGTGTACCGCCGAAAAAGCTCATGAAGCTGCAGCTTGGGTTTGAGGAAGCTGTCGTGAATGTCATCCATTATGCTTATGATGCCGGGACGCGGGGGAATCTATGGATACGGATCTGGCAGGAGCCTGGCAAATTCTTTTTGGAATTGTCCAATGGAGGCAAGTGTTTCAATCCCTTGGAGCGCAAGAGTCCGGAGAAATCGTCAGGAGTTCCGATCGAGGATGTGGCAATCGGCGGCTGGGGCATCTATTTCATACGCCGTTCCTTCGATGAGCTTTCTTATCGGACGGATTTGATCGACGGTAAGCCAGGAAACTTCCTGACGATGGTGCTTCATCTGTAACAGCGAAGAAAACGAGACGGTCTGAGCCATGAGGCTGCGGACCGTCTCGTTTATTTTTTGTCTGTAAGCTGCAAGAGTTCATTCAGGCCGATCGGACGGCTGTAGAGATATCCCTGGAAGGCATCGCAGCCAAGCTCTGCGAGTTTGTCCCGCTGTGGAACATTATCAACGAATTCGGCAATGACCTGCAGATGAAGGATACGGCTCAGGGATATCAGGGAAGAGATGATTTCCTGGTCGTTTTTGTTTTGCAGTACGTTGCGCGTAATCGAACCGTCCAGCTTGACCACGTCGAACAAGTCTGTTTTCAGATAGGTGACGGAGGTATGCCCCATGCCAAAATCATCAATGAGCAGCTTGTGGCCGTTCTGTTTCAGCTGTGCGAGGCGCTGCATGGCTTCCTGGGTGCTGCAGAGCGCATCCTGTTCGGTGATTTCAAGCCAGAGCGCAGAAGGCGCAATATGATTTTGCTGCAGGGCTTGTCTGAGGGAATCTTCCAGAGACGCGTACTTCAGGGAATCACCGGTGATATTTACGGAGATTTTATAGGATTTTCCAGTATGTGCTTTCAAGGCGGCGATGCCTGTGCAGGCTGTATGGAAGATGAAGCTTTCCAGTGCAGGCAGCAGATGCCCGGTTTTGGCCAGTGCAATGATGAGCGGCGGATAGATGAAGCCGGCCGACGGATGGTTCCAGCGCAGCAGCGCTTCTGCGCCGAGCAATTCATTTTTGACGGTGAATTGCGGCTGGTAGAGCAGAAAAAGATTTTTCTGTGTTAGGTCATAGGCGAGATCGTTAAGCAGCTGCATGCAGAGGTTTTTCTCTTCGTCGGTGAGATCAGTGATCCGCAGCGGCTCAAGCAGGCTTTCTTTTTCGCGATAGAGCGCGGTGAGCTGCTCAACCTGCTTTTTGAACTGATGTTCGCGTGCCTTGTCATAGAACCTTACAAAAGGAGCATAGATGAGAAAATCGATGAAGAGCAGCAGAAGCTGGAACATGGCTCCTTTCCAGGAATTCGTGGCAAGGAAGCCGCTGAAGAAAATCGGGGTTGTCCAGTCAATCTCGACTGCGATGATGGGCAGGAGGTGCAGGCTCGTGGCCCAGTAGGCCAGCTGCAGGTTCAACAGCGGAATGAACAGGAACGGAAAAAGGAAAATCGGATTGCAGACGAGCGGAATGCCAAAATTGATGATTTCGCTGATGTTGAACAGGGCAGGCAAAAGTCCGATTTTGGCGATGGTACGCACGGTTTTGTCACGGCTGCAGTAAAAAATGGCCAGGATCAGTGCAAGAATCGAGCCGGAACCGCCCAGCAGGATGTAGACGTTGTTGAAGCAGCGGTTGATGATATAGGCCGGTGCATAGCCCAGTGCTGCTGCACGGATATTTTCCTGCAGGAAGCCATTGTAGTAGTAATCCGTAATGTTGAAGAGCACATTGTGTCCGTTGATGCCAAAGAACCAGAGGATATGTACGAGAAAATTGAAGATGCTGTCGGCGAGCAGTGGGAAGCTGGTGAAGTCCATAAAGAGCATGGTCAGGTACATGGAAAGTTGTGCCTGCAGGCATTTGCCCTCTGTGAGTGCCAGAATGATTTCCTGCAGGAAGATAAAGGCGCCCAGGACCAGCAGAAGCGGGAAAATTGAGAAGATGATATTGTGGAGGTATGGGGTGAGGTGGTTATGCGCGCGGCGATAAAAACCAGCCAGATGCTGCAGCAGGAAGATATAGAACCGGCTGGCGAGGACGGAGGCAAGCAGACTGGAAAATACACCGTAGATGGATAAATAATTGGTATAGACGTTAGGGTTTGCGTTGATGAAAATCAGAAAGCAGCAGGTTGTGAGCAGCGGCAGCAGGATATTCTGATAGAAAGGAAGCGCCCATTGACGTGCGAAGCTCCAGCCAAGAGAGATCGTGAGCAGCACGGCGAAA
>CAZTAP010000040.1:0-18073 GCA_964611665.1 uncultured Selenomonadaceae bacterium
GACCAAATGCGCTTGACTGTGATAGACTGCGGACCAGGAAGTCGTTGACCTTGGTTCCTTTGGCAAAGCAGTTGAATCAAGAGCGGAGTATCAATGGAAGGGCAGAACGTGAAATGATGTAAATTTGCTCAATATACTACAATAGCAGAGTAAGATTTTTTTGAAAGAAGGATTTTATGAATCAAGCTGAGCATTGTTAAAACTAGTACAGCGTGCACGAAATAACTAGACCAGAAGTACGCAGGATGAATTTTCAGCTGCAAGGCGGAGGAATGATAAGCAGAGAGCCATTGCTTCAGCAATGTGCGAATCGCTTATGTCCTTGCGACTGTCATAGCGGTGGCTATGGCGATTGACGACAACGCAGCAGATGGAAATTCAGACAAGTAATTCGCCTAGGTATTTCGTGAACGCTGTACTAGGTATACCAACAATGGTTGGGATGCTGGTATCAGCATTGTATAATGTGTTACGCTGCATGGGATATTACTTCTATTTCAGCTTACTTGCAGATGTTGGTAACTTGCGAGTGGGATTACAAGCAGGACCATGAGGATCTGTCTTAAATCACTCTTTTCAATATGTGGTTGACGAATATTGAAGGGGATGATATAATCTAAATTAACATTTGAATAAGTGTTCATATATAGAAGGGGTGAAGAGAATGAAAAAAACGTACAAAATTGATGTTGATTGCGCAGCCTGCGCAGACAAGATGGAGTTAGCAGCGAAAGATACTGCTGGCGTCAAGAATGCCAATGTGAACTTCATGATGCTGAAAATGAAGGTGGAGTTTGAAGATGGCGCTGATGCACAAGAGACGATGTCTCAGGTGAGACGGAACTGCAAGCGGGTTGAAGATGACTGCGAAGTTTTTATCTAAGCAGAAGGAGCAGAGATGATGACTAAAAAGCAAAAGCGAGATATTTCACGCATAGTTATCACGTTAGCTTTGATAGCCGTGCTTAGTTTTCTGCCAGTTACAGGTTTAGGACGTTTTGTTCTTTATATGATTCCTTATTTGCTGGTTGGTTACGATGTGCTTTATAAGGCCTTTCGCGGTATAGCCAATCGTCAGCCGCTGGATGAGCATCTGCTTATGGCTATTGCGACAATTGGTGCGATGAGCCTGGCTTTATATGAAAATGGTGATTATACAGAGGGCATCGCTGTTATGTGGTTCTACCAGGTCGGCGAGTGGTTCCAAAGCTACGCTGTGGGCAAGAGCCGCAAGGATATAACAGCTTTGATGGATATACGCCCGGATTATGCTAATGTCAGGGGAAATGATGGCAAACTGGAGCAAGTGGATCCGGATGATGTGGAAATTGGCTCGTTGATTGTCATCCAGCCTGGTGAAAAGGTGCCGATGGATGGTGTAATCACTAAAGGATACTCCAGTCTTAATACCAGCGCACTGACTGGCGAGAGCCTGCCGCGTGAGGTAGGGCCGGGGATAGAGATTATCAGCGGCAGTATTAACCTGACGGGGGTATTGGAAGTACACACGACGAAGGATTTCGAAGAATCCACGGCCTCAAAAATTTTGGAATTGGTCAGTGATGCAAGTTCGCATAAGTCCCATTCCGAAGCTTTTATTACACGCTTTGCCCGTATTTATACCCCTGTAGTAGTGGGCGCTGCTGCTGCACTGGCTGTTATTCCCCCCATGGTGAATTTGCTGCTGAGCGCATCGCCTGCTTGGAGTACCTGGATTTACAGAGCACTGGTGTTCCTGGTTATTTCTTGTCCGTGTGCCCTGGTTATCAGTATTCCGCTGTCCTTTTTTGCCGGGCTGGGGGGAGCCAGCAAGGCTGGAGTCCTGATCAAAGGTTCCAATTATTTGGAAGCTCTGTCTTTGGTAGACACGGTAGTATTTGATAAGACCGGTACGCTGACGCGTGGTGTATTCGAGGTCACCAGCATCCACCCCGAGGAAATGGCTCCCCAGGATTTACTGCATCTGGCAGCACATGTGGA
Source organism: uncultured Selenomonadaceae bacterium (assembly GCA_964611665.1). Classification (GTDB taxonomy): domain Bacteria; phylum Bacillota; class Negativicutes; order Selenomonadales; family Selenomonadaceae; genus CAZTAP01. The sequence goes on from CAZTAP010000040.1 coordinate 1,981, forward strand.
GCGTTATTCCAAGCATCCTATTGCATGTTCTGTTCGTGAAGCGTATGCCAGGGAAGATGATACCTGCACGGTAGCCGAGACGCAGGAAATTGCCGGACAAGGCATCAATGCCAGGGTTAATGGTCGTGTGGTTAGTGTTGGTAATGCCAAATTGATGCAGGCTGTTGGCGCAGACTGGCATGAATGTGCGGGTGATGCAGCAGGCACCATCCTGCATGTGGCAATCGATGGCAGATATGCAGGACATATTATTATTGCAGATACGCCAAAGCCTACGTCGAAGCAGGCGGTTGCTGCCTTGAAGAAAATTGGCATTAAGGAAAGCATCATGTTGACTGGTGATGCCAGGAAAGTTGCGCAAAGTATGGGCAGGGAACTGGGACTTTCGCGTATTTGCAGTGAACTTTTACCGGCTGATAAAGTAAAAAAAGTGGAAGAGGTACTTGCTGAGAAGGCTAAAAAAAGAAGTCGGGGTAAGGTTGCTTTTGTTGGTGATGGCATTAATGATGCACCGGTGCTTTCTCGTGCGGATATAGGCATCGCTATGGGAGCTATGGGGTCTGATGCTGCGATCGAAGCTGCGGACGTAGTTTTGATGGATGACGACCCGCTGAAGATTTCTCAGGCGATCCGCATCTCGCGTAAATGTTTGCGCATTGTTAAAGAAAATACCTGGGGGGCCATTGGTATCAAGGTTTTATTTTTGCTGTTAGGTGCAGTTGGTATCTCCGGAATGTGGGGGGCTATCTTTGCTGATGTGGGTGTGACCATTATAGCTGTTCTGAATGCAACCCGAGCTTTGCGTATACAGGGAACACGCGTAGATTTTGCAAAAGCGTAAGCATATGTTATTACGACAGCCGAGTGTTGCGGCATCATTTACTGGATATGGGACTGACACCGCGTACGGAAGTGACCCTGCAGAAGGCTGCATCGGGAGGACAGAGCATTTGTTGTCTCTGGTACCTTTGGCAAAGCGCCTGAATCATCGAAGCAAAATACTAAAAGCGCATTAAGGCGTAAATGAAGCATACATTATCTGGAGGCGTTTCTGTTCGGGAAAATCTCTTGCCTTTAGTTGCTATTGCAACAAAAGTATGTTAGACTGAAGTCAGTTGTTTAAGGGAGTATACCTTTTAAGATAAATTTCTTATAAGGACAGATCTTATTCTCTATGGCAATGCGGCATCACAAACTGCAGAATTTCGTAGATTGAAGAAATGAAGAACAGGAAAAAGGAACTGCGTGTGTTGGCAGTTCCTTTCTTTTTCACGTGTTTAAATTTGAGGGAAGGCTTTCGAGGAAAGCTCTGGCCTGGGGCGATAATGTGGTATGGGCCAGGCAGCACAAGGTGATATGGCTTTCGATGCATGGTTCGATGTCGATGATTCTGATGGCGGAATTCTTATCGGCCAGATAACCAGCGAGCTGCTTCATCAGCAGTGCGATGCCCATGCCTTTTGTTACCAGATCAATGATGTTTTCTAAATTGTGGGTCGTGAAGGTAACTTGTGGTTCAAAGCCGCTGGCTTGGCAGGCTGCAATGCATACTTTATAAGGACGGGAATTTTTAGGCATCAATAAAAAACTATCTTTTTTTAATTGAGTCAGAGAGATATGCCTGGCTTTTGCCAGCGGATGAGCAGCTGGCAAGACAGCGGTCAGATGATCCGTAAAAAAAGGCAGCTTCATGAATTCATTATGAGGATTTTCGAGTTCCCGGATAAAGGCTAAATCACATTTTTTTTCGCGTAATAGGTTTTCTAGTCGGGAAGAGACTTCTTGCTGTATTTGGAAGTTGATTTCAGGATGCTGCTGCTTGAATTGCAATAAATAATCGGTAATGCCATATTGCGGCATGGAAGGAATCGAAGCTAATTTGATTATGTGTTGATTTTGGGTGATTTGAGTAAGAAGGGCATTGGTACATGCATCCTGCAAATGACTGATCTGTTTGGCGTAAGGGAGCAGCAGAGAACCATAAGCATTGAGTTTGACCTTGCGGGTTGTACGGTCAAAAAGGGGTGTGCCAAGCTCTTTTTCCAAGCGTTTAATATGTTTAGACAGGGAAGACTGGGAGATGAACAATTCGTCAGCGGCTTCCAGAAAGTTTTCTCGTGCGGCTAGCTGTACGAATTCTTTTAGGTATTGTATTTCCAAGATAAGATCACCTCAATAATTTATTCTACAATGGAATAAATTATAAGAGAATGTGAATTGCTTGTCAAGTGAATAATGAATATAATTTAAAAAGATAAACAATTCACTATTTTAAGGAGAGGATTCCCTTGGTTATTGATGCAAATCTTTACTGGATGCCGGAAAGAATTTTTCAGGATAAGGTCTGGTTAGAAAAATTTATTGCTTGTGCTTGCCGTTATGGCGTATATGCACAGGTGCAGGAAATGGTAGGAAGCAGCAAAAAACAGATTATCATTGAAAAGCCGCGTGGCTGTCAGAATTTGAATTATGTTGAAGGCGAATATACTGCAGAGAGACAGTTGGCAGATATGGACGCGGCTGGTGTAGACCAGGCAATCCTCAAGACACCGGGCTGTCAGGAATGGCTGGATTTGGAGCTCTGTCGTTTCTTTAACAATGGAATGGCGAAACAGGTCAAGGCGGGAAAAGGGCGTTTGCAGGCACTGGCTGTTGTACCGCCTTATGGTACAGCAGAGAATCTGGCGGAACTGGAACGCTGCGTGAAAGAACTGGGAATCCATGGTGTGCAGTTATCAGCGCATTATGGTGATAAATATCTCGATGATGCAGTTTTTCGACCATTTTTTCGCAAGGTCAATGAATTGAAACTGCCAGTTTATGTCCATCATACAGGCACACCGATTGAAGCTGCATATTTGCAGGACTATAATAATCTGCGGCGCTCTTATGGACGCTGTGCGGATCAGGCCATCGCTGTGGGACGCGAATTGTTCAGCGGTATGTTCGAGGAATTGCCGGACCTGCGTATGGTTCATTCGATGCTGGGCGGTGGGTTCTTTATTTTGCAAAATATGATGATGCCAAAGCCACATAACGAAAAAGACAGCATCAAGCGGTTTGATTTCTCAGGAGACGATTTAAGGAAATATTTGGTACGCAATGTATTTTTTGAAATGTCACATGCTGAACCTTGGGGAAATATAGCGCTGGAAAGTGCCATTAGGATCTTGGGAGCCGATCATGTGATTTTTGGCAGTTCTTATCCGGTGCGCCGGCCCTGGCTGTTGGAAGGACCGGATATTGTACGGAGCCTTGACATTCGGGCGGAGGAAAAAGCCTTGGTTCTGGGAGGAACAGCGGCAAAAGTCTATGGGATTGAGGGATACAACAGGGGGTAACCATGGGAAAAATAACTTTTTATGCTGGTGCAGGCAAAGCCACACTTGCACTGCCAGAAGAAATCTTTCCGTTGGAAGATTTTACGGGAGTGCAGGATGAACTGGCAGTACGGGTATTGATTTGGCAATCTGGTCTGCGTACAGCTTTGGTATCGGTAGAGATGACTTCGTTGCCAACGGATGAAATTGCGCCATTGCAGGCAATCGTAGCAGAACTTATCGGGAGCTTTCCTGAGAATATCTGGATTTGTCCGACACACACGTTTTCAGCACCACATATTCGTCATGAACAACATTTGGTACGGGAGGAAGAACGGCAAAAGAATCGTTTGCTGCGCCAGGCTGTGCAACAGGCTGTACGGCAGGCGGCGCAGCTTGCCGTACAGGCTTTGCAGCCGGTCGTGATAGGCTTTGCGGAAACGACGTGTGCAGTCAATGTAAACCGCGATATTGAGACGGAAGATGGATGGTGGATTGGCAGCAATCCTGCCGGAATATCGGATAAACGGGTGTCGGTATTCACATTTTGCACTGTGCAAGGTGATTTACTGGCGGTGCTTTTTCATTATGCAGTACAATCTTCGGTACTCGATGGAGCTTGTCTGCCGGATGGGACGCGAAAGGTTTCCGGTGATCTTGCCGGTCAGGCTATGCGCTGCATAGAAACAGCTTATGCGGGAAAGGCCATTGCAATCTTTGGCTTGGGTGCCGCTGGTGACCAGGCACCCTTGATGCAGGCAGTATATTATGCGGGAGCGGGAGAAAATAATTGGTTGCAGCGGGGCATTCAACAGATGCGTGAACTTGGAAATTCCCTGGGGCAGGCAGTACTGGATGCCATCGCACATTCTTCTGTGCCGATGATTGATGATCGCTTGCAGTTGTGTCGTTCGGAGATCCGGCTTCGGGCGCAGTGTCTGCCAGAACGAAGAGCGCTGCGGGCAACTCGTCAGTACGTATATCAGCCGGCAGGGGATATCGTACTGCCACTGGAATTTTGGCAGCTGGGCAATCTGGTTTTGCTGGGTGTTCGACCAGAACTTTGTGCGGTTACAGCCCAAGTCCTGCATCAGGCGATGCAGCATCGTACAGTCCTGGTTTTTACGATGGTCAACGGTGCGGCTAAATATATGGCGCCGAAGGAGGCGTATGCGAGCAATAAATATGAAGCGATGAATTCGCCGTTTGCCGAAGGTTCGGCAGAAAGATTATGCGATGGAGTCCTTAAGGTTTTGCACAAATCCCAAAAGTGAAGAAAAGAGTGTGAGGTTTCCGTGAAAAAATCTAAGAAATTGAGTATATTGGTATTATCCGCTTTAACCGCAACTAATTTTCTAGCGTTGAGCCCGATTGCGATTGCTGCTGAGCAAGCCGCCGAGGCTTCACCGGTCGAGGATACCGAAAGCTTGAAGCAGGAAATTGCTGATTTGCAAAAACGCTTGTCAGCCATTGAAACCCAGCAAAGCCTTGCAGAGAAGAATTCATCTGAATCAAAAGTAGCTGCGAATAGTAAGAAACTTAAGACACATATTGAAGGTCAATTTGTTACCAGCGTAAATGCAAATTCTAATTCTGCCTATAAATTAAGCGGTGCGAATAAATTCAGCAATATTTTTCGTCTACATATTCTGGGCGGCGATCCGGGAGACAAAGTGACCTTTTTCTCTGAAGTTGCAGCTTATATCACTCCTGGCGAACATGAAGGAAATCAAGGAAATTATTTCTATGTAAATATGGCAAATTATACAATCAATAAATTGTGGGGATTTGATTCCATAAAGCTGGGACGTTATGATGGGCTCGATGCGGTAGGAATCGGTGGTCCGTTATATGCGCCAGGAAACTATGATGGCATTGAGTTGAACAAGAAAACTGGCGCGGTCAATTGGAAGCTGTGGACAGGAAACTATGCCAGGGTAAGCGTAAATGACAGCAACGCACAGTCTGATCCAAATACCCTGACAAGTTTGGAGGCATCCTGGAAACCAGCCGATAAGCTTACGATAAAACTTACGCCTTGGTATAATGCGTCTGGAACGCACAATAATTCTAATGGCAGTGCCTTCAATGCGTTGGCTGGGGCAGGTTTTGATCGGCAATATGGCCTGGATGCTGCATTCGACTGGTCTTTGGGCAAGAATGACTATTTGTTATTTGAAGGAACTTATGATACTTTGGATAATCCGGTTGGCGGGCTGAAAAAGCATCCTGCAGCTTATGCGGTACAATGGGTTCATACGAATGATAAGAACCGGCCGCATGTTTTTGTTCGGGCGCATGGACTATGTAGTCCGGATGATGTTGGTGCATCCGCCTGGAGCATAGGGTATGGATCGAATGATGCTGGTTCAGTACCGGAAGGTGTTGGAAACTGCATGGGAGATGTCATTGGAACAAGCAGCCCGTACACTATTGGTGATAATGAAAATGTGTTGAGTCTTCGCTATGAGCATGTAATCACAAAGGGGCTGAGCGGACAGATAACTTTAGCGCATGCCTGGATTAAGGATAAAAGTTTGCGGTCAGATTTAGATCGTTCTGCACTGGATGGTGATAATTATATCATTGGCGAACTGACAGCATTTTTTTAACTATATAGTTGTAATAGCAACTAATGGAGGGACTTATGAATATTGGTCATGCAAGGTTTTGTTTAACGCCCCAAAAAGAATTTTATCTTATTGGGTATCGTAGTAAAAATCGTTGGCAGCCAGCAACAGGTGTCCATGATGACATCTATGCGAATGCGCTGCTTTTTGAAGAAAATGGACAGGAAGTATTCCTGTTTTCGGCGGATGTGCTGGAATTCGAGGAAAGCATGGTCGAAGATGTAAAGACGCTTTTGTATGATACATATGGCATAGAGCGTGATTTGGTGTTGCTTTCGGGAACGCATAATCATTCCTCGGTGGTTTCTTATCACCGCAGCTGGTATACAGGAAAATTTGACCCGGAATATTATGCTTTTTTTGTGCAGACCATTTTGGCGAGTTATGAAGCTTGCCGAAAAAATAAGGCATCGGCAACGGCGGTCTATGGCCGGGAAATTATTCGAGGGTATTATAGCAATCGCAACCATCCTGGGCAACTGGCAGATAATGAAGTCATTGTAGTCAAATTTCTAGATAAAAATCAGCAGCCATTTGCAGGGTTTGTGAATTGGGCGGTACATTCTACGGTAATCAGTGCCGAAAATACAGAGCTTACCAGTGATTTGGCAGGAGAGGTCAGTAAAAAACTTCAGCATGAATTTGGTTTTTTCCCGGCTATGTTGGTCGGTGCAGCTGGAGATTGCAGCAATCGCCATGAACGTCAGGGAAATGATTTTGCCGAATTGGAACGTGTGTCTTCTGGATTAGCAGCGTCTATTGCCAAAATCGCCGTGCAGCGTCCGCTTTGCTTAGGGAAGATTTGTTGGCAAAGTCTTTATCACACCCTGCATAGTCAGGCTTTTCATTTGGAGGTGAAATTCAACGTTATTAATTTAGGTAAACTGCAATTCTTTACGTTTCCTGGTGAGCTTGGTTCAGCCTTCGGCAAGGAAATCAAGGCGGCTTCGCCGGAATTGGGGATTGTATTGGGATATACCAATGGGTATGAAGAGTATTTCCTGCCTGCGGCGGAATATGGTCTGTCCTTCGAGACAAAGGACAGTAAGGTGTCACCAGGAGAACCTGAAAAAATCATTCGGAAATTTATTCAATCTGCAGAGTATTTGAATAAATCGTTGGAAAGTCAACCCGTCAATTCATCGGCGGAACTAGTGAGGAGGCAAAATTTATTATGAAGTATGAAAAATTGGTAAAAGATATTTTGGCAAAGGTGGGCGGTCGGGAAAATATCCTGACGGTAAAGCATTGTGTTACAAGACTGCGTTTTCAATTAAAGGATGAAGGCAAAGCGGATACGGTAGCGCTTAATCAGATGGATGGCGTCATGAAGGTCATCCAAAGCGGCGGACAATATCAGGTGGTCATTGGCGTGCATGTTACCGAAGTCTATAAAGATTTTTTGCAGGCTGCCGGGATGGACCATGCAACAGAATCCCCAGGGAATGCGCCGGCTGCATTGGCAGAAAAAAAAGGATTGTTTTCAGAATTTCTGACCCTGATTATGAATATTTTTTCTCCGGTTTTGGGAGTATTAGCTGCCAGCGGCATGATCAAGGGTATGAATTCTTTGCTTCTCTTAATGAATGTCCTGACGGATAAAGATGGAACGTATATTATTTTGAATGCAATTGGTGACAGTTTGTTTTACTTTTTGCCTATTGTTTTAGGCTATACAACAGCCAAACGTTTCCATGTAAAGGAAATCATCGGTATCACCCTGGGGGGTGTGCTGGTTTATCCGAGTATTGTGCAGCTGATGACCGCACAGCCTTTGGAAAAAGTCTTTCAAGGTACTTGGATGGAATCTGATGTGTATCTTACTTTCTTGAATCTGCCGGTCATCCTGCAGAACTACACATCGACGGTTATTCCGATTATCTTAGCCGTTTATACTGCGGCACAGATTGAAAGGGTATTGAATCGTATCATCCCCTCAGTAGTCAAGGGTTTTTTTGTACCGTTCTTTACTTTATTGATTACTGCACCGCTGGCTTTTTTGGTCATTGGCCCAATTGCACTCACTCTGCAAAAGCTGCTTGGTGCCCTGGTGAATGGTTTGATTCTTTTGAGTCCTGGTGTAGCTGGTTTTGTCATTGGTGCTTTTTGGAGTATCTTTGTCATGTTCGGTCTTCATTGGGGAGTTATTCCACTTATTGTTACTAATCTTTCTACTTTTGGTTACGATGTGATCAATCCTTTGATCTTTACTGGAGCCTTTGCTTCTTGTGGCGCGGTATTGGGGGTTATCATCCGTACCCGCAGCAATAAGGTACGTAATATTGCTGTGCCGGCGCTGATTTCAAGTTTTTTTGGCATCAATGAACCTTCGATGTACGGTGTATTGATTCCACGGAAAAAAATTTTTATTGCCACACTTCTTTCCGCCGGTATTGGCGCCGCTGTGGTTGGCTTCACAGGTGCGAAGCTTTATGTGTTCAGCGCATCAGGAATCTTTGGTTTGCCGGGATTTGTGCCGCCAACGGGAATTGATGGCAGTTTCATCGGTCTTCTGATCGGGACGGCAATTAGTATCGTATTAGCTTTGGTGGCAGCGCTTATTTTAGAAGGAAAAGAAGCGGAGAAAGAGCTAAAAGAAGAGATCGTTACAAATGCGTGAATCTGTAGGTCTGGAAAACGATGTATTTCTGGCGAAATTGTTGCAAACGCAACAATGACGTGATACGATGAGTATAGAAAATATTTGTTGGAAAGAAAACAAATAGAGTTCAAAAGACTGCTGTATCAGGATGCGGCAGTCTTTTGGGCTGCGTAGGAAATCCAGGCGTTGTGCTTTATGCAGGAGGAACAAGATACCATGCAGGATATCTCTTTATTGAAAAATAAGCAGTTTTGGTCTATTTTTATTATTGCGTTTTTGATTTATTTTTCCAATAATATGCTGGCGCAAACTTTGCCGAAGTATGCCTATGACCTTGGAGCGTCTGCACAGCTTATTGGTGTACTTGCAGGAGCTTTTGCGGTATGTGCTCTGTTGCTGCGTCCGGTTTCCGGTCAACTGGTAGATAATGAGAATCGATTGCTGCTTCTGCGCTTGACCATTGGCATTATCCTGGCTGCGGTGACAGGGCTGGTATTTTCGCAGAAGGTATGGCTGCTGATCCTGTTCCGTGGATTGAATGGTCTGGGCTGGGGAATTGGTTCGACGCTGTGTATGACCATTGCTTCTGGCTGTTTTACCAAAAAGAAACTGGGGGCTGGCATTGGCATCTATGGGCTGGGACAGACAATTGCTCAGGCTATGGCACCGATGATTGGATTAAATGTGGCGGCGTTATATGGCTATAATTTTCTTTACCGGTTCAATGTGGCAATTTGTGCAGCTGCGTTCGTGTTGACTTATTTTATTGTCGTAGATACGAGACCGCATAAGAAACAGCCGTATTCGGTGAAACTCAAGGCGATGATTGCCTTTCCTGCTTTGCCGCCAGCGGTGATGACGATGGCAAATTCCATTGCCCAATCATCAATTGCAGCATTTCTGGTCATTTATGCGACGAGTATGGAGATTATGCAGATTGGTGTCTATTTTACGGTTCAGGCCTTGACCGTGCTTTGTACACGGCCGCTTTGGGGCAAACTGATAGATCGGTATGGCAGCTGGCGCATCATTCTGCCTTGTGAGATTCTGATTGCCTTAGGATTGTTTATGATTTATGAGGCAGATGTGCTTTGGCAGTTTCTGGTGGCGGCATTTCTGGTCGGCGGCGGTACGGCAGGGGATCAGCCGGCATTGATGTCGGAATGTATCCGGCGTGTACCTGATGAAGAACGCGGACGGGCGAGCAATACGAGTTATCTGGGCATTGATCTCGGTTGGTTCATCGGGGGTAATCTGGCAGGCTTTGTAGTGAGTCTCGTCGGTTATCAGGATCTTTATCTGGTTTTCATGCTGCCGGTCTTTTTGGCAACGGCCTTTTATCTGTTTACACAAAAGGACGCTTGATCAATGGAAACAATATCGCTTTGCGAAATTCCGAATAGTGGTGTTATTTCCTGTAATGATATAAAATAATGCAGAACCTCAGGCGCTGTGCTGTCTGTTGGAGGCAATGCACCGGCATAGAGCAGCGGCAGGGTGTCCATTGTAATGAAAGAGGATGCACCTGCGGCATAGGTGCGGGATACATGCATGATGACAAGTGCATAATCAATGAAGCCAAAGGCAAACAAGCTGATACCGCCGATATACAAGATAAATTCTTTTTTCATCTTGAAGGGGATATTTTCCATAGCCGGACAGATCCTATACCCTGGAAGAAGATGACCTTGCTTCTGCTACCGTGTGCACGAAACACCCAGGCAAATTAGTTGTCCGAATTTTCAGCTGAACATAATTTTGAATATGATGTAATATCAAGTGTGTTTTAGGATAGCTTTTTTGTGAGCAGATCAGTTGTTGAATACGTCGGATAAGCTCATTATTATTCCAGAGAAATATTGTGCAGGCAGGCCCAAAGCATTAGGAAATGCCGGGAAAGATTGGGACTTCCTCCCGTGAGCTGCAGGTACAAAAGGATACACCGCCGTCCATGTGGATAGCAGTGTATCTTTTTGTGTAAAAGTTCTTCTTTCATTGCTGCTGGAATATGATAAGATTAAGTGAGCGTATATGTTTTCCAGCGTCATCAGCAATTCTTGAGGATTTGCATGATCGAGGCATGCTTGCGAGAAAATTCAGACGAGTAATTCGCTTAGGTATTTCGTGAACGCTGTACTAGGAAAGGCGGTGCAAAATGGAACGGATAATGAGTGGTACAGCAGCACTGACCATGTGCTGTGTCAGTTATTTAATCTGGTGGATAATGGAATTCAGACCGGATGGCAAGAGCATGACTTCCTGGCCCTGGCTGGTGGCGACAATGCTTTTGGCATTTATTGGTGTATGGCTTTCTATTGCCGGGATAGGTGAGGCAGAGAAATCCAGTTTGAGGTTTGGACTCTGGCCTGTGGGAACAGGGATCGCCGCTTATTTCGTGCTGATGGCAGGGTCTGGGGCGGTATTGCATCGTCAGGTTACCGCGGAGCTTTTACTGATTGTTGGCTGGGCAGTTCTTCAGATTTGTGTGCTGGATGCTGCAGGTGCAATGACAGGGGAATTAACCCGGATGAGTTTATTCATGGTATTGGCTATGCTGGTGGCTGTTGCGAGTTTTCTGGCCTATCTGGCGTATTACAATCTGTCTTCTGTGGCAGGATATATCGATGGTATGGTGCCGTTGCTGCTGTGCGGCGGCTTGATGCTGGCCGAGATTATAGGAATGAGATGTGGCTGGAATGTCCGTTAGTGCTGCATATAGGATGAGAGAATCTGGAGGTATGTGTGATGGATAAGATAGAGCCTGACAGGTGCAGGGCAGCGCGGCAGAATGAACAGAGCAGTGAAAGGCAGGAACAGCCCTTTCGGATTTTCGTGGATGCAGATGCCTGCCCGGTCGTGGCAAAGGTAGAAGCTGCTGCACGAAAGTATCGGGTTAAGACGACACTCCTGTGTGATACGAACCATATCCTGACCTCGGAATATAGTGAAGTTCGTGTAATTGGTGCAGGAGCTGATGCGGTTGATCTTGCATTGATTAATTTGTGCAGGCGCGGTGATATCGTGGTTACGCAGGATTATGGAGTGGCAGCACTTGCTCTTGGAAAAGGAGCTTATGCCATCCATCAGAATGGATGGCAATACAATAATGAAAATATCGATGGTTTACTGGCAGAAAGGCACTTTGCGAGCAAGGCACGCCGCTCGCATCGGAAGCTGCATCTGCACGGTCCGGCCAGGCGAATGCAGGACGATGATGACCGGTTTGTCATGGGGCTGGAACAACTGATTGGTACATTGATTGCAAGAGTCAGTTGATTGAACGTTATCACATAGGGCTATTTAAAAGAAAAATATCTGGAATATCCGGAACGTTTAAACAATGGGGTTGATGAATTTGAAATATTTAGACCGTATAAAAGGAGCATTGTATGGTGTGGCTGTAGGTGATGCCTTAGGAGCACCAGTAGAATTCATGAGTGCAAAGGAAATCCGGCATGTTCATGGACAGGTATGTGATATGATGTCTGGAGGCTGGCTGAATGTACAGCCAGGGGAAGTTACCGATGATACGCAGATGACGCTGGCTGTAGCTGAGGGAATCGCTGCCAATCCAGATCATCCAGTCGGTGAGATAGGGAAGAGATTCATTGCATGGGCAGATGGCGGACCAAAAGACATTGGTGGAACGTGTGCATTAAGTATTCAGAATGCCAGGAAGTTATTATTGGATGGTCTTGAACCGGAAACAGCATGGTCCAAAGCAGGCAAAACTGCGGCACAGCAGAATCATGGTCGGAGTGGCGGTAATGGAGCACTAATGAGGACTGCGTATACAGGACTATATTATAATGGTCAGGAAGTCATCGATATGACGGCTGATATTGCAGAAATGACACATGCTGATGAGATATCCACATCGCTGTGCGTTCGGTATTCGTTTATGATTCAGAAGTTTGTTCAAGGGGAAGATAAAGCAGGAAAAGATTTGTTCCAGAAAACATATAATCATACGAAATGTGATGAGTATAAAGAGCCAACAGGATGGAGCATGGACAGTTTTCGTTGTGCGCTGCATTCAATCAAAAATTATGATGGTTTTGAAAATGCATTGATTGCTGCAGTGAATTTGGGTGGTGATGCAGATACAATTGGTGCAATCACAGGCGGTTTGGCGGGAGCAATCTATGGGGTTGATGCGATACCGGGAAGGTGGGTTGAGAAACTTGCTTCCGATGTTTGTGAACGACTGGACTATTTGTCACGTGTTGCAAGCTGTCATTACGGGGAGGAAAAAATATGATGTTAAGAAGGCTGGTTTCATTTATTATTGCCGTAATGTTTATTGTTGAAGGGAGTTTTGTTTATGCTAGTCCATTTATTGAAATGGAGCATATGTATGGTAATGTAATGTATAAATTGAAAACGAATGGACCGATTCAGCGAACTTATGATACACCGACAGGCCAATTAGCATTAAGGCTTACTGTGCAGACAGGATTTATGGCAGTTTTGGCGAATCTTCATCTATGTGGTCATCGTGTTTAACTTATTCGGAATGGGTGGAGTGAATGGAAATAGAGAGACAATTTTTGGTAAACTTTATCCCACCGCTGCCGGAAGACTATGAACAGCTCTGGCAGGGCTATATTTCTCTGGAACCTGAGATTCGTATCCGTCAGGCAGGAGACCATCAGTTTTTTCTTACGGTGAAGCGTGGGAATGGTCTGGTGCGTGAGGAATGGGAAACGGAGATTACGGTGCAGGAGTTTGTGAATCTCAAAGAGCGGCTGCAGCCGGGGACACTGATGATTGAGAAGCGCCGTTATCGAATTGCGCTGGGGGATGGTCTGGCTGCAGAGCTTCATCTGCATGGCCGGCATTTAGCGGGCTTTCACTATGTCGAGGTGGAGTTTTCTTCGGAGGAACAGGCGAGGGCTTTTGAACCGCCGGACTGGTTCGGCCGTGAGGTTACGGATGATGTACGGTTTTCCTATGGTATGCTGGCAAAGACTGATGGGCTGCGCATGGTAAAGAAATTGCTGGAAGGGCAGGGAGAAGGATGAGTGATATACATACGGCAGTGCTTGCGTATCTTTGTCTGATGAATCTTGCAGCAATCCTGCTTTATGGCTGGGATAAATATTGTGCGATTCATCATCGCTGGAGAGTCCCGGAGATAACGCTGCTGCTCGCAGCCATGATTGGCGGCAGCGTCGGGGCAATGGCGGGAATGAAGCTGTTCCATCATAAGACCCTGCATTGGAAATTCCGCCTTGGCGTGCCGCTGATTCTGCTCATGCAGATTGCCGCAGGGATTTATCTGCATGTGCCTAATATCATCAGGTAGATGCGGCAGGAATATGTTCGTTTAGCAGAAAGGCTGAGTTAAGGACAACGAATACGGAGCCGCAGTTGTGGACAAGTGCGCCGGTTATGGGCGTCAGAAGCCCGCTGACGGCCAGGGCTACTGCCAAAAAATTCAAGAGCATAGAAAAAATGATATTGAATCGTATCTTTTTCATTGTCTTTTGAGCGATGAAGAAAAGATAGGGAAGTTTTCCGATATCATCGTTGATGAGTACGACATCGGAAGATTCAACAGCGATGTCACTGCCGATTCCGCCCATGGCGATACCTGCGTAGGCTGTACGCAGGGCCAGGGAATCATTGATACCATCGCCAACCATACAGAGTTTTTTCCCTTGCTGCATATAGTCCTGAATGATCTGCATTTTGTCTTTTGGCAGCAGGCCTGCATGGATGGTTTTGATATCAGCCAGTGCAGCAATATATTCTGCAGTTCGTGGATGGTCACCAGTCAGCAGGATGGACTCAATCCGGAGATCTTTCAGATGGCTGATGGCTGCCGGGGCAGTTGGCCGCAGACAGTCTGCCAGAGCAATCATACCTGCCAGCTGTTTTGCAAGGCTCAGATAAATTACGGTTGCTCCCTGATTCTGGCAGGCCGCAGCTTTGTGCAGTTGTTCCGGGGATAATGCAATGCCTTGCTGCTGCAGGAAATCAGCTTTGCCCAAAAGGAAAGGCTGCCCATCCAGCATGCCTTCGAGACCATTTCCTGTAGTGACGTTGAATGCACTGATGCTATGCGTGGACAAACTGCCGGAGAAGGCTGCGCAGACAGCTTTTCCGATGGGATGCTCTGAACGGGCTTCAACTGTTGCGGCAAGCTCCAGGATTTGTTCGCTGCTGTATTGCGGCAGGCAGGAGTCCAGAGCAATAATCTGCAGTGTGCCCTTGGTCAGGGTCCCGGTTTTATCGAAGGCAACGCCTGTTATTTTGGCACAGCGTTCCAAGGCTTCGCCGGACTTTATCAAGAGCCCATGCTTTGTTGCATTGGCGATTCCCGCCATAACGGCTGTAGGAGTTGCCAGGATGAAGGCGCAGGGGCAGAAGACAACAAGTACCGTGACGGCACGGATAAGCTCCTGGGTAATCAGGCCGGTTATGATTGCCGTGATGAAGGAAGCAATGACCATCCAGGTCGCCCATTGATCAGCAAGAGAGATGATAGGGGCTTTCTTTTCCTCAGCTTCTTTAGCCAGCTGAATCATTTTTTGCAATGCGCTGTCTTGGGGTAATTTTTGGGCAGTCATTTCAAACGTGCCAAATTGATTCAATGTTCCGCTGATTACGTTGTCTCCTGCAACTTTATCGACAGGCAGGGACTCGCCGGTCATGATGGATTCATTGATGGCAGACTGACCGTAAAGAATCGTTCCATCGACGGGGATCGTTTCGCCAGCCAGTACAACCAGCACATCACCCGGACGGATATCCTCGATTGGGATCGATTCGGTGCGATTGTTTCGTTTGATATGTGCTTCATTGGCGGTAAGGCGGATGAGTTTTTTTAGTTCTTCCTTTGCTTTTTCGGCAGTGGCATCTTCCAAGATGGAACCAATTTGCATGATAAAGGCAACCTCGCCAGCCGCAAAGTATTCCCGGATGAACAGGGAACTCAAAAGTGCCATAGCGACCAGTACATCTGCCTTGATGTTATGGTCGAAAAAAAGGCCTTTGGCAGCATCGAGCAGAATCGGGATACCGCAGAGCAGAACGGCAATCCATGCCGGGTCAAAAGCAAGCGTCTGTTGGCCTGTTCCGGTAAAACTGCAGAGCAGGGCAATACCTGCAAGAAGGGTGAGTGAAATACGTTTTTTGTCAGAACAAAGTAAGCTGGACATGAATATCCTCCTTGTAGTTCTCTAATAAATATCGAACATCGTGTCTGATATTTATCATATAAGTTATGCGGGCATAAAACAACCGGCAGTTTGCAAGAAATGTAGCATAACGTACATTATGTTCAAATTGTTTGCTAAAGAGGGCGTGGCAATGGATCGAAGACAAAAGAAAACCAAACGTGCGATATTTACGGCAATGAATCAGCTGCTGATAAAAAAGCGCTATGATAAAATCACGGTTGCTGATATTTTGCAGGAAGCGGATATCAGCCGCAGTACATTTTATGATCATTTTGAATCCAAGGATGACTTGCTGCGCTGCATGAATGATGCGCTGTTCCGTCATGTGTTCACGCATCCTTCAGAAAGTGAGGC
>CAZTAP010000041.1:0-2066 GCA_964611665.1 uncultured Selenomonadaceae bacterium
TCCTTTTTTTATCTCATTTTGTTTTCTTGTATCTTATACGCAGGAACTGCGAAAGTATTACAGCATGACGAAAAAAAACACGGAATCCTGCCCGTTGACAAAATCCGTGGTTTGGTTATAATAAAGGTAATAGAGCAGTTGACGTTTGAAGCCGTCGGCTCTCTCCGATACTTAACAAGTTTGAAAGAAAGCCGACCAGCCGCTGCGTTGAGCGGCTTTTTTCATATCATCGTTTACTTACGAAACGAAAGAATGGCAACGATGAGTATGCCGAATGTCAGCATACACATCAATGACTCATACGTAGTCATAGGCGCTGCCTCCCTTGCGGGAACGTGAAAAAGCCAACGCCGCCAACTGCCCTGGAGACCGTATATCATAATTCCTATTGTCGGTACAGGCTAGGCGATCAGGACCGCAAAATATTTGATTCTCATAATCTTTATGCTATAATATAGATGTACTTAGAAACCAAAAACGCCCTGCGGGAACAAGGCGTTTCGGTTGAATACGGTGAGTGTTACCTGCAAGATTCGATCAGCGCGGCCAGCGCTATCACGAATTTGTAAGAAACCATTATTTTAAAGCGTTTAGTTTCGAACAACAAGGGTACCACCTCCTTATTCAGTTTTGTCGGTCTGCAGCTCCAACTGCAGGCCGATTTTTATATTATATCATAAACATAGCAAACTGGGTTGATGCCTGGAATTCCATAACTGATGACAGCCGCATGGTCAAAACTTAACCGTAGTGCCACCATAGCGCGAATGATGTAGAATCAAGATATAACGCTATGCCAAAACTTATGGTCAAAGCAAATCGAGAGAAAGAGCGTAAAAAATTAGCACATGGCTTGATGGCTGTGTGCTTTTTTGTGCCCGGTGCAGGAATCGGCTGGGGGCAGGTGGAATGATATGGTGACGGGGTTCGAGAAGATAGATCATCTGGTTCTTCTGGCTGTGTAATGTAAAAAAGAAAGGGAAGTGTGTCAAATGGGAACAACATTAAAAGATTTGGATCAGATTCATGTGATTGACAGTCTTGCCAAAATCTGCCTGGGAGAAGAAGCCTGCGGCAGCTGTGATCGTTCGCAGTGTGTAATTGGCTACGCACAAGACTGCGTGACGAATTGCATACGCGAAAAGGTGACCTTTGTTGAGGATGGTGCAAAGAAGATACCACATGACTTTAAAGTGTATTCTGAGACCGAGCTGGCGAATGGTATAGCAAATATTCTGAATGGCTGCCGTTCCTGCGGCTTGGACCACTTTGAGAACTGCATCATCAACGTGATACGAAACTGCTGCGAGGTTGCTCTGTTTGGGGAGACACAGCCCTATGAAGGCAGTGCTTTGCGCTATCTTGCCCAGCTGAATATGCAGGGGAAAAAGGATGCTGAGCTGATTCTGGAGGAATACCATAAGATTAAGGATCAGACGAAGAAAGAATAAGGCAGGCTGGTGAAAACTGTCGTGCATATACTGTTTTCCAAGCAGGAAAGAGAGATGTGATTGAATCTATTGTGAGGAGGAAGGCCATATGAAAAAGCTTTTTCTTAGTCTGAGTGTTGTTTTAGGATTTATATTCGGCATGAGCTTGCTGAATATAGCCGGGAGTAAGGCTGAGGCTGCGGATGTTCCGGAGCAATATGTCGTCTGGGATCGCATGCCGGCCGAAGCACCGGTTCAAATGCAGTTACGGTCTGAGACAGCAGTAACGTTATATGTCCGCCCGAACAGTAATGTGATTGCCGGAGAAATTGTACAGGGAGAAACCGTAGAGCGGATTTCCGTAGCTGTGTTTACGCATCCATCCGCGCATCCGGTTAAAGTTTTGACGCAGGTAAAGACCTATAAAAATCAATTTTCCAGGAATACGGATGGCCCGACCTTGTATCCTGGTGCTACGGTTTATTTGTTGATGTATACGGGAGAAGGAACTTATCTTGGCTGGTATGACGGACAATTGGTCTGGTGGCTGTCTGGGGCAGTAGCAGGGATTAATGATCAGGCAAAATCACCATGGGCGCAATATATGGGACAGACAACGGATGCAAAATTGGGTGT
>CAZTAP010000041.1:2166-18066 GCA_964611665.1 uncultured Selenomonadaceae bacterium
CAAAATCACCATGGGCGCAATATATGGGACAGACAACGGATGCAAAATTGGGTGTCGATACATGGTATTGCTTGAGGAAAGCAGACGGTACTGTCGGTTGGACGCAGGTTCAGATGAATGGACAATGGCAAGAACCGTTCAAGGCATCCTGGCAGAAGTGAACTGGAAAAGGCCTTTTCCAAAAACGTTGTAATACAATTTTTTCTTCTGCGTATAAAGTCCAGAAGGATAAAAGGTAAAACAGATGATGATGTCTTGATCAGATGGCGGTTACTGAAGAATGTGATTTCAGCAGCCGCCTTGTTTTTCAAATGGTTGTATTTTTCCTTTCAGACTGCATGTATCTTTCTGAGAGGAGATGACAGCGATGCGTATGGTAATCAATGGTGGTCATTGTCCGGGGAAGGACCCGGGAGCGGTTGGCGAAGCTGTGCAGGAGGCTGATGTCTGCCGCAAGGTGATGGAGCAGGTGAGTGCTTTTCTGCGTGATGAGGGGCATGAGGTGGTTTCGGTACAGTCAGATTCATTGGAAGGAATTGTCGGGGTGAGCAATGGTTTTTCCGCAGAACTTTTTGTGGCAATCCATTGCAATTCGGCAGCTGATGCAAGGGCTTGTGGAACGGAGACCTATTTTGCGAGTCCAACCGGAGAGATCGCAGCGTCCTGTATTCAGCGACAACTGGTTCAGGCGTTGGGAACGATCAATCGCGGGGCAAAGGAGGATGGACGTCTTTATGTCCTGCGGTTCACGGATGCTGTGGCTGTGCTGGTTGAACCGGCCTTTCTTTCCAATCCGTCAGAAGAAAAGCTGCTTGCTGAACAGACGGGGAAGTTAGCTCGTGCGATTGCGGATGGCATAGAACAGTATGCGGCGATGTCTTAGCCTGGATTTCTGTTGGAAGGAGAGGTGCTTATGACGGAGTTTCTGGCTGCGGCGAGCAATTACGGTTTTCCTATGGCGGTTACCGCTTTTTTGCTTGTACGTATTGAAACGCGTTTGGGAGCATTAAACGAAAGTATTCAGCTTTTAATTCAAACGATTGAGAAAAAATAGCTATTTTGCAATATGCTCATAAAAAATCCTGCAAGAGCCATAATATTTTAGGACCCTTGGAGGATTTTTTCTTTTTATCTCGAAAAGGTATACAAGTAGGAATATAACTTGGAAGAAGATGTCCTCCACTTTCAGATAAAGTAGGGGCGAACAACAGGCAGCGAGCTAATATCTTTTGCCTCGTTGAAACGCTGGTTGGAAATGAGCAAATCACTGATTTGAACACAGGGAGTACAATATGGGTAAAGAACGGAGCAAAAATATCGGAGTCTTAACCGGGCATTTGGAGACACCGTATATTCGGGAAATTTTGCGCGGCATGAAGGATGCAGCAGCGGCGCAAAAAGATAATTTATTGATATTTCCTGGGATGTATGATCAGGCATATGCTGGTTTTGAGGATGACACACAGGAAGAAAATGAAAATGAGCAATACAGCCAGATCTTCAGCTATGCCTTAAGCTGTGAGCTGGATGTCTTGCTGGTGTCTGTAGATACAATACGATTCATTGAGCCGGAGCTCATTGGAACCTTGAAGCGGCGCATGGGCAATGTTCCCTGTCTGATGCTTGAGTCATCCGAATATGGAGAGCCCTTTTATACCACTGAGAACGAGCATGGGATGCGGGAGTGCCTGGAGCATTTGATTTCCGAACATCATTGCCGGCGGATCGCTTTTGTCGGTGGTCCTTCTGGAAATCATGGAGCCTGCATCCGCCAGCAGGTTTATGAGCAGGTTATGCGGGAACATGGTTTTTCGGTAGAACCTGGGGATATGGAGAGCGGAGATTATTCCTTTTACTCTGGCAAACAGGCTGCGCAGCGTATTTTGCAGCGGGGAAAACAGGTGGATGCAATCTGTTTTGCCAATGACTGGATGGCTCTGGGCGGCTATGAAGCCATCAAGGAGGCTGGTCGGCTGATTGGCCGGGATATCGCTGTTACGGGATTTGATGATATACGGGAGGCTTCTTGTGTAGAGCCGCCGCTTTCGACGGTGCAGGCGAATGCCTACGAATTTGGTTTCCGTGCGCTGGAAAGGGCGATGGACATTCTGGCGGGAAGAATGTTCCGCATGAAGGCGTTTCCATCGCGGTTTATTTGTCGGGCTTCTTGTGGTTGTACCGGTCGTTATGTGACAAGGTCTTCCGGGCTGCCGCAGCAGAATTATGAATGGATTATGCGCAGCAATCGTTTGTCCATGTCGATGGCCCGGGGGATTCTGCAGCAGTGCACGCAGCAGCAGGATCTGCTGCTGCGTGTCCTGCAGACGATACGCAGCCTACAGCTGGGGCAGGTCTGGCTGTTTTTGTTCAATCAGCCGCAGAGGCTGGAGGGTGAGCTTGCAGAGCCTGCTTTTTGGCAAAAGCTTCGTTTGGCGGGCTCTCTGGAAGAGCAGAACATACAGGTGCCTGCTTTTGCTGAGCGGCCTGTCTTGCAGAATGTGCCGGGTTTGCGGCATATGGTCAGAGGGGAACAGATTACGTATTTCAATATTTTCTCCAAACAGGGCCATTATGGCATCATGGCGGTAGCGGCCAATTCTGTGGAGAATCTGGATATGTTGTTTTCCATCAGTATTCAGATGGGGACTGGCTTGCAGCATATTTTCCTGGAACAGGAGCAGTCTCGTCTGCTGCAGATGCTTCAGGAACAGAATCATCGTTTTGAGAAACAGGCATCCTCGGATGCTCTTACGGGACTGTATAATCGTTATGGTTTTTTCGAGGAGGTAAAGGCTCAGCTGCCAAATCATATGGGAAAGCCGGCTTTTTTGGCGTTTGCAGATATGGATCACCTGAAGGAAGTTAATGATTTGTTCGGGCATAGTGAGGGAGACGAGGCATTGCTGGCCGTCGCAGCGATTTTGCAGGAGAATTTTGTTGGCTCAATTATCGGACGGATTGGCGGGGATGAGTTTGTTGTGCTGGCTTTTTTGGAAGAACGAGAGTCCAGTCAGGCAATATTGCAGCGTGTGGAGCAGATGACTGAGCATTACAATAAACAGAGCGGAAAGGGATATTACGTGGAGATTTCTATGGGAATCAAGCAGTTCGTTTGTGAGGAGTGTCTTGATTTTTCTGATTTGCTGAAAGCGGCGGATGATCATCTTTATGCTGCGAAAACGAGAAGGAGAAGCTCCTGCCTGCGGGAGTGACGGATGGAGAAATAAAAAAGGCTGCTCAAAATTGAGCAGCTTTTTTTTATTTCTTTTCTTTGTTTTTTGCCTTAGCAGCTTTTTCTTTTGCCTTGACTTTCTCTTCAGCCTTTTTTGCCTGTTCATGCTTTGCATAGTCGACACCCATGCTGGCAAGCTTGTGCTTGACGGTCATGATTGGATGCTTGAGCAGCATGCGTTTTTGTGTGCTGCTCATGATTTTGCGGAATTCACGTGTCTGGCTGGTGCCAAAACAAGGAATTTCGCAGCGATCACAGATTGGCTTTGTGATGCCGTAAGGACATCGGTTCATTTTTGTCATGACGGTAGCCAGAAGTGCAGTACATTTTGGACAGAGCTTGTCATTTGGCGTATTATGATTGCTATGGCAGTAAACAGCGAAGGTTTTCTTGATGTTAGCCTTTTCTTTTGGTATATTATTTTTAATTTCCACTGGCTTTTTTTTCGGTAAGAATTTCGATAAGATTCCCATTTCTATCACCCTTGTTCTATATTTTACTGACACTACTTTAAATTGTAAGGTTTATTGTGCCTAAAAGCAAGTTTTATGAGAAACTTTTTTCTTGTTCGGATATATATAGGAAGTTGAAGAAAAATATATTGCGAAAACTTCCATTTCGTACTACAATACCTTCATGAGACATTTCTGTCTCTATTTCATGCACGAATGTGCATTAAGGAATGGGAGAGTGTTATGAAGAGTTTTAAACTGACAGAAAAAGAAATGAATGATTTAGCGGACAGGTTCCCTACGCCTTTTCTTGTGGCGTCGCTGGACAAAATTGAGGAGAATTATCGTTTTTTGCGAAAACATTTGCCGCGTGTGAAGGTATTCTATGCGATGAAGGCAAATCCTACCGAAGCGATTCTTCGAAAGATGGCATCGCTGGGCGCGAATTTTGATGTTGCTTCAGATGGAGAAATCCGACAACTGCATGGTATGGGCATTTCCGGGGATCGTATGATTTATGCGAATACGGTAAAGACTGCGCCGGGACTCGAGGCAGCCGCACGGTACGGTGTCCATCGATTTACTTTTGATGATGAGAGCGAGATAGCCAAGCTTGCACATTTCGTGCCGGGAGCAGAAGTCCTGGTGCGCATCAGTGTGGAAAACAAGAAGGCTATGGTCGATTTAAATACAAAATTTGGGACAGCGCCGGATAACGCGCTGAATCTTTTAAGAAAAGCACAGGAAGCTGGTCTTCGTGCTGCTGGAATCTGTTTCCATGTTGGCAGTCAGTCGCTGGCTGCTGAGGCTTATGAAGAGGCGCTGCTGCTTTGCCGCCGCCTGTTTGATGAGGCGAAGGCCACGGGCCTGGAGCTTACCAAGCTGGATATTGGCGGTGGACTGCCGGCACCGTCGGCAGATGGACTTCCTGTCGATCTGGCCGTAATGATGCAGTCTATCAATCGCCAGATTGAGCGGCTTTTTCCAGAGACGGAGGTCTGGTCTGAGCCGGGCCGCTATATGTGCAGCACGGCAGTCAATCTTGTGACTTCTGTGATCGGCACGAAGCAGCGCGGCGATGAGTCGTGGTATATTCTTGATGAGGGTGTATACGGTGCATTGTCCGGAGTGATTTTCGATCATTGGACGTATGAGCTGGAGTGCTTCAAGCGCGGTGATAAATATTCATCGACTTTTGCAGGGCCGAGCTGTGATGGCATCGATGTGGTGCGCCGCGAGCTTATGGCGCCAAAGCTTGAGCTTGGGGATCGTATCCTGGTGCCGAATTGCGGAGCATATACTTCAGCAAGTGCTACGACGTTCAATGGTTTTTCCGTTGCGCCGACAGTTGTCTGGGAAGAACAGAAGCTGTATCGTGAAGAAACTGCGGTAAGCTGACAGGAGGTTATTTTATCAAAAAGTATTTAGGAACATTATCCAATGTGCTGGTGGTTCTGCTGGTGATCGGAGCCATCTATGTGAAGTCTTCATCGGAGGGATCTGATTCACTGTTCCGTTCGAATGACCTGTATATTCTGGCAGGAGCACTCCTGGCGCTGGTACTTCTTCGCTTCATTGGACGTAAGAAAAAATAAGTCCTGAGAATTTGGGAAACGCTGATGAATGGATAGCTTTGTCTTGTGCAGAGCTATCCATTTTTTCACGTGATTATGATAAAAAACTTTGCTTTGCATAGCGTTGTAGGTTAGAATAGAAAGAAAGGAAAAATAAGGGGTGATGGTTGATGGCCATGGAGGTCAAAAAAGATGTCCTGGATAAGCTGAGTGCGAAATCCCTTGATCGTATCTTGAAAAATACGGTTGATACTATAGAGACGAATAAATCACAGATCTTTGATATTTATGAGGCAGCCCGTACGGAAGTGGAAGCCAGCAGGAAGATGCTTGAGGATATAAAGCTTCTTACCGGAAAGACAATCGACACGGTAGATATGCTGGAAAAGGTTGAGCAGCAGGAAAAGCAGAAACTCGTCCAGGTGAGCAGCAACTTTGCCGATTACTCAGAGGCACGCATCAAAGCGAGCTATGAAGCTGTCAAGAATGTTCAGGTGGAGCTGGGCATTGCTCGGGAGAAGGAAAATCAGCTGCGTGCACAAAGGGATAAACTTGAACTTCGGCTGCGCAGCCTGCAGGGAACCTTGCAGACAGCAGAGCGTCTGGCCATGTGCATCGGCTCTGTGCTCGGCTATCTGAGCTCGCAGATCAACGGAGTTGTCTGGCAGATCGAAGCAGCGCAGAAGAACAAATTCCTGGGAGCCCAGATCATCAAGGCGCAGGAGGAAGAGCGTTTTCGCGTATCCAGAGAAATCCATGATGGTCCGGCACAGGATATAGCAAATCTTATTTTTCAGTCGTCAATTTGTGAGCGCATGATTGATATTGATCCGGAAGAGGCAAAACGCAATCTGCAGGAACTGCGTGAACAGATTCGTGGCTGTCTGAAGGACATCCGTCAGATCATCTTTGATATGCGCCCGATGTCCCTGGATGATCTTGGTCTTGTGCCGGCAGTACGCCAGCTGATTTCCAAGATGAGAGAAAGAGATATTCTTGAAGCGTCTTTGCAGGTAGATGGTGAGGAACGGAAGATTCCGAAGCATGTGGAGGTCAGCCTTTTCCGGATTATACAGGAGGCGTTGAATAACGTGAATCGTCATGCGGGCGTGAAAAAAGCTAAAGTCCGTATGCTTTATCGGGAAAATATGCTTGCTGTTCTTATTGTGGATGAGGGACATGGCTTTGATATGGATGCCATGGAAGAACAGGCACAGGGAGAAAACGGAGAAGCAGCTGAATCGACTGATGGAATGAAACCGGACGGACATTATGGGATCCTTGGCATGAAAGAGCGTGCGGGGATCATTGGGGCTGAAATCAGTATTGTATCGGCGGTTGGCAAGGGTACGCGCGTCCATTTGCGTCTGCCTTTGAAGGTTGATGAAGCAGCAAAGGGTGGCAAAGCGTGAAAAAGCTATCTGGGGTGCAGGGAAGAGCGCCGATTGCCGAGGCGATGCGCAGCTATGCAGCAGACGGGGCGCTGGCTTTCCATACGCCGGGACATAAGCAGGGCAGAGGAGCACATGCGCTTTTGCGTGAGCTGATTACGGCACAGGGACTTCGCGAAGAGGTTTCGCTGATGGAAGAACTCGATGATCTGCATGAGCCGACGATGTGTATACGGGAAGCGCAGATACTGGCTGCTGAACTCTACGGTGCGGATGAAACGTATTTCATGATCAATGGTACGACCGGAGCAATTCACACGATGCTCATGGCAGCGCTTCGCCCGGGCGATACCGTTCTTTTGCCGCGCAATGCGCATCGTTCGATGATCGGTGCGGCAATCCTTTGCGGTGTCCGACCTGTATTTTTACAGCCGGAGATTGATGAGGAACTCGGTCTTGCGATGGGACTTACTGTTGCTGTTGTACGCAGAGCGATAGAGCAGCATCCGGAAGCAAAGGCACTGGCTCTTGTGTATCCTACGTATTATGGCGTGACGTTTGCGCTGAGGGAAATTGCAGAGCTTGTGCATGCGCATGGCATGCTGCTGCTTGTGGATGAGGCGCATGGTCCTCATCTGAAGTTCAGCAGGCATCTGCCTGAGCAGGCGCTGGATGCTGGAGCGGATCTTGCAGCGCAGAGCACACATAAGATTCTTGGTTCGCTTACGCAGACTTCGATGCTGCATGTGAGAGCAGGCCGTATCGATACAGAACGTGTACGCAGCGCGGCCAGCCTGCTGCAGTCGACGAGTCCGGACTATCTGCTGCTGGCCTCGCTGGATATTGCGCGCCTGCAGATGGCAGAGGCAGGAGAAGAACTGATTGGGCATGCGGTATTACTGGCAGAGAAGCTGCGCAGAGCAATCAATAAGATAGAAGGGCTCTATTGCTTTGGCGCAGAGCGCATGGACCGGCCGGGCGCGACCGGGCTGGATCTGACCAAGCTGACCGTGCATGTGCGAGGGCTTGGCATATCGGGGACAGAGGCTGAGCAGGTGCTGCGGCATAGGTATAAGATACAATGTGAACTCGCAGATGCCTATAATGTCCTGTTCATTATTTCGCTGGCGGATACGGAAAAAGAGACTGCAAAGCTGCTGGCTGCTCTTCAGGCGCTGGCCGCGATGCACAGAGGACAAAAAAGTTTTCCTGAGGTTAACCGGCTGCCGGCTATTCCGGCTTCAAGGCTTTCACCGCGGGAGGCTTTTTTTGCGTCAGCAGAATGTGCAGCGTTTTCTGAAGCGGCCGGACGTGTGGCAGCAGAACAGATCATGTTCTATCCACCGGGGATACCTGTTGTCTGTCCGGGAGAGGAGCTCACACAGGAAGTACTTGACTATATCCAGGCAATGCAGCGACTGGGGCTGAAGGTTGTAGGGCCTCAGGATGCAGCGCTGCAAACAATCCGGGTAATCAAAGAGGCGGTGCTGTGATGGAAAAGAGTAAAGGAAAATTGATCATTATTGAAGCTGGTGACGGTTCTGGCAAAGCTACACAGACCAAGGCGCTCTATGATCATTTGGCAGCGGATGGGAAACGGATTCATCGGGTAGAATTTCCGGATTATGGGTCAGATTCTTCTGCGCTGGTGCGCATGTATCTGGGCGGCAGCTTCGGTGAGCATGCAGACGATGTGAATGCTTATGCGGCCTCTACCTTTTTTGCAGTGGATCGGTATGCATCATATCAGATGAAATGGAAGAAATATTATGAAGCGGGGGATATCATTCTGGCAGACCGCTATACGACATCGAATATGGTGCATCAGGCAGTCAAGCTTACGGATGCTGCAGAGCGGGATGCCTTTTTGGATTGGCTCTGGGATTTCGAGTTTCAGAAGCTCGGTCTGCCGGTACCGGATCTCGTGATTTTTCTGGATATGGATCCGGCGGTCAGCGACCGGTTGATTGCTGCACGGGCAAAAGAGAAAGCGCAGGAAAAGGATATCCATGAGAGGGATACCTCGTATCTGCATCGCTGTCATGCGGCCTATGAGGTCCTGGCACAAAAATATGACTGGCAGAGGATCCGCTGCAGTGCATGCGGTGCCCCGCGAACGATAGAAGAAATTCATGCCGATGTGTATGCGGCAGTGAAGCATAGATTTGGAGCGTAATAGAGTAATATGATAAAAGAAGTTTTAGTCGTCGAGGGCAAGATGGATGTTGTTGCCGTCGATAAAGCAGTCAAAGCTGACTGTATCATTACCGGAGGATTCAGCCTGAAGAAGCAGACACTGGACAATATCCAACAGGCCTATAAAAAGCGCGGCATCATCATTATGACGGATCCTGACTCTGCAGGGGAGCGCATTCGCAAATTCCTGGCCAAGCGGTTTCCAGAAGCAAAACATGCTTTTGTGCCGAAAGAGGATGCGACAGCCAATGATGATATCGGGATAGAGCAGGCTTCGCCGGAGGCTATACGTACAGCACTGGAAAAGGTGCGTACGCTGGACTGGAATCCTAAGGATATCTTCAATGGGGCGGACCTTATCATGGCAGGCCTCAGCGGTACGCCGGAGGCATCGGTCAGGCGCGCACGCATCGGTGCAGTGCTGGGGGTAGGCTATGCAAATGCCAAGACCTTCCTGCTGCGTCTGAACCATTATGGTGTGACACGTGAGGAGCTTGAAGCAGCAGTTGATGCACTTGATGCAGCGCAGGAAACGGAGGTCGGTGAATGATTCAGCCAACGATTGCGAGCCGTGAGGTTACGCAGCATATATTGAAAAGCTTTCATATCCATATGAGTAAAAAGCTTGGACAGAATTTCCTTATCGATGCAGGGATTGTCCAGGGCATCGTTGATGCAGCGGATATCCATCCTGGGGATAAAGTGCTGGAAATCGGACCAGGCATTGGTACGCTCACCCAGGGGCTGGCTGAGGCCGGAGCCGAGGTAACGGCAGTAGAGCTTGATAAAAAGCTGCCGGCTATTTTGGCCAAGACACTGGAGGGCTATGAGAATGTGCGGATCATTCCTGGTGATATCCTGAAGGTGAATATTCCGGAGCTCATGGGCGGCCAGCCTTTCAAGGTGGCTGCGAATCTGCCGTATTATATTACTACACCAATCCTTATGGCGCTGCTTGAGCGTCATCTGCCGATCACGCACCTGGTCACTATGGTTCAGAAGGAAGTCGCTGAACGTATGGTCGCAAAGCCGGGCTCGAGGATTTATGGTGCCTTGTCTGTTGCTGTGCAATATTATACGGCGCCGGAGATTGTGCTCGATGTGCCGCCGCGTTCCTTCATTCCGGCACCAGAGGTTGATTCTGTGGTGATTTCCTGTCGGGTACGTGAGAATCCGGCTGTCCGTGTGAAGGATGAGAAGATGTTCTTCCGGGTAGTCAAGGCTGCCTTTGGGCAGCGCCGCAAGACTTTGCAGAATGCGATGAAGGCCGCAGGCATAGAGAAGGAAGCGGTAAAGCTTTCTTTGGAAAAGGCGGACATTGATGGTACGCGCCGTGGGGAGACGCTGTCGCTCGATGAGTTTGCCGCAATTGCTGATGAGCTCAGCACAATTTCTTCCACACAGAAATGAAAAATGCCTCCATCCACGATTCGTGGATGGAGGCATTTTTATGGTTCCATGATGACCAGGCTCGTGCGGCGTCCGGCAGACCATTCGATATTGAATGCCTTGGCGGAAAACGGCGCGCCCCAGCTGTCGACATTTCGGATGATATACTCTGCTCCGTTATCGGAAAGCGGCTGTACCGGGCAGTTCGGACAAGGATGATCGAACTTGTGGAAGCGGTAATAGCAGGCCTGCGGTACCGAGACCTCGGGCAAAGCCTGACGAATCGTCTGATTCAGGAAGAGCAGCTCAAAAGTATCCTTGTCAACGACGTAAATCATTTCCTGCATATGGTCGATGATATCCATGAGGCGCTTATTCTGCTGGGATAAAAGCGCATCAGTCTGCTCGGTGAGCAGTACATTGCCCAGAATGCTGGAAAAAATATTTAAATAATTGAATTCTTCCTGAGAATACTCATGCGGCGCGGCTGCACATTCAAAGGAAATATTGCCAAGCTCTTCACTGCCGCGGGAAATCATGTTATAGGCGAAGGCCCTGATGTGGAAATAAGCAAAAGCCTCGGCATCAGCTGCGGGCAGCGCAGCCGTATCCTCACAGATGGACATCATGCCCCAGGCTGTCGGCTTATATCGTGCCAGAACAACACGATTGCAGCGCTCTATGAGTTCGGTGACATGGGAATCATGAGAATCTGCACTAAGGGATCTGCCAAAAGGACTCAGCCATTCAAAAGCGTTCTGATAAGAGGTGTTCAGATGGCTGTAGGTAGAGATTGCAACGCGGTCAAAATTGAATTGTTTGCCGAGCATGCTCAGGGAAATCGAAATCGTCGCATCCGGATTCTTGGTTTCGTAAAGCAGCCGGAAAATGAATTCAATCATATTGTCCTTGAAAGCTTTCTGCTGATAGTCAGCAGAGTCTAATGAATCGCGTCCATCCATTTTTGTTGTCTGTGTCAGGAAGCTCGGTTTATAAATGGAATACGTGCTTTTGCCGCGATTCTTTGATTCATAAAGTGCACGGTCAGCATGCTTGAACAACTCATCGTAGGATTTGCCGTGTTCCGGATAAAGTGCGATGCCGATGCTGATTGAAAAAGGCAGGGATTCTTTTCCATTTTTATAGGAGCGGTGCAGGTTGTCGATGAGTTGTTGGCAGCGCTGCTTCAAGAGCTCAAGTGAAGGAAGCTCGCGGAATAATACGACGAACTCGTCACCGCCGATGCGTCCAAGAATATCGGTATGCCGGAATTGATGCTCGATTTCCATGGCCATATCTGTGAGCACTGCATCGCCGAAGAGATGGACGAAGTTATCGTTGATGCTTTTGAAGCCATCGGCATCGATGATCAGGAAAGCAGGGGCAAGGCTGGCCGCTGTGAGTTTATTCAGATAATCTGTTATGCGCTGTTTTGTGGCAGCTTTGTTCAGGAAGCCGGTAAGGTTATCATGCTCTGCCTCGTGCAGAAGGGAAAGCTGATGCTGCTTCTGAAGATGGATATTGCGGATGGATCCAAAAATCGTCTGTGGAGCGCCATCCGCAAAATAAACCAGCATCTTTACATCCGACCACAAATAATCTTCTCTGTTTGCAGCCAAAAAACGAACCTCAGCTTCTGTACGTTCTGGAGTTTGTTGATCCTCAGCAGGGGGCGTAAAGAAAATGCGATTTAGAAAATTTTCAAAAAGAATGACATCGGAAGGATTAAGCAGTCCCTGAAGAAGGAGGAGGTTTGAGATGTAACCGGGATTTTGCGGCAGATAATAAGGAACCACGTTCATTTCAGTAGAAAATTCAATTGTATCTGTTGAGACGTTCCAACGGAAAAAGAGCAATTTATCAAAATCTTCAAGTGCTTTGAAAATATCATCATTGAAAGATTTTGGCGTAGTGGATACATCCATGAATTTAACCCTCAATTTCTAGAAAATAAGTATATAGTCTTAGTATATGCTAAGTAGTCAGTAAATTCAATAGGGAAAACTAGGGATATTATTTGTTTTTTGTATACATATTACCTAATAAATTAGTTGCCAGCGGGGTGTGAAAAATCTATACTAGAAAGGGACAAATTTTCGTATAGATAAAGGAGCGATTGTCATGAGTGCATATGAGTATAAAACAAAAGGAACTTGCTCACGCAAGATTACGGTAGAACTGGATGGGAAAACGATCAAGAGTGTTTCCTTTGAAGGTGGATGCGATGGGAATCTAAAGGGGATTTCCAAGCTTGTGGCGGGTATGGAGATCGATTCGGTCATTGAACTTTTTGAAGGGAATACTTGCGGCCCAAGGCCGACTTCCTGTCCGGATCAGCTTGCCAAGGCGTTAAAAGAAGCCTATGCGGCTGAACAAGCCTGATGGTGCGAGGATAGTAGGATGATATTTGATAGTCACGTGCATACGGAAATATCGGCAGATTCTGAGATGGAGGCTGCGGCTGCACTGCAGAGAGCGGCGGAGCTTGGCCTAGGGCTTGTTTTTACTGAACATGAGGATCTGGATTATCCAGGGGAATTGGATTTTACCTTTAGTCCGGAGGATTATTGGCGGAAATACGAAGCTCTGCGCGGCAGTAATCTGAGGCTTGGGGCAGAGATCGGCCTGCAGACAGGACTGGCAGACCGGAATCGTGCATTTTTAGCAAAGGTGCCGTTCGATCTGGTAATCGGCTCCATTCATTTGCTGGATGCCAAGGATATCTATTATCCGGAATATTATGGGATGCGCAGCCAGCAGCAGGCTTATCATGAATATTTTACGGTCATGGCACAGACCTTGCGCGAGCATGATTTTGTTGACATTCTAGGACATATAGACTATATTGCGCGTTATGCTCCCTATGAAAATCCGGAGCTGCAATATGGTGTATTTCGGGAAGATATCGACGAGGTATTGAAGGCGGTTGTTGAGACGAATACGGTGATGGAGCTCAATACGCGACGGCTCAAAGACCGGCTTGCCTTGAAAGAGCTTGTTCCAATCTATAAACGGTATCAGGAGATGGGCGGAGCGTATATCACCCTGGGTTCTGATGCACATGAACCAGCGGCAATCGGCATGGCCTTTGCTGCGGCAAGGGACTTTGCAGAGGCTTGCAGACTATCCATCGTTACCTTTCAGGGAAGAACGATGGAAAAATGCAGCAGCTGAGCCGGAGAAGGCTATTTTTGATTACTAAGCGGAGGCAGGCTGTGTTCGGCAAGCTTCAGCTCGGTGTCAATCAGAGAAAGTCCATGGCGCAGGGAATGGATGACGATGCTGTCTGATGGATTGCGGGGGTAGAGCGGCCCGGTCTGTGCGTATTTCAGCAGCAGGGCAGTTTCTTCACAGCTCAGCTTCATTGCAAGTGCGATGCAGAGCAGCGTGTTTCGGGAAGGCGCAGATTTTTGACCGGTCATGATCTGCTGGATATAAGCACGGGTCAGATTGGAGGCACGGGCCAGCGATGCGCAGGACAGCTGCTTTGCCAGCCGGTGTGTGTTCAAATATTCCGCAATGCTCGGAAAATGCAGTGCCGCCTTGTTTTCCTGCAGGAAGGTATCGATTTCCCGGGTGTCTTTGATATCTGAAATCAATTCATCCGTTGATTTATTTTTGGTCATAGAGAATCACCTCAGGGATTATCATAATAAAGGATGAATTGAAATACAAGGGGTAAACGGTATGGCGAAAGGAAAATGTCCGTCCGGGCAATTCGAAAAAATCAAATTGCTGCATCAGGGGAACAAGGCAGAGCTATGGCTTGTAATGGAGAAGAAAACCAAAAAGGTTTATCTTCAGCGCGAGCTGAAAGGAGATCCCTCGCTCTATCAACAACTGCAGCAGCTTGATGCAGAAGGAGTGCCGCGGGTCAGGGCAATCAGTCAGCAAAATGGACGGCTCTGCATAGTGGAAGAATATTTGCAAGGGCAGAATCTCGAAGAATACTGTCTGGCAAATGGACGGCTGAGCGAAGATCAGGTATGCGATATTGCGCTGGAGGTCTGCCGTATACTGGAACGCTTGCATGCTCATCAGATTGTGCATCGTGATATCAAGCCTGCTAATATTTTCATGACAGATGACGGACGGATCCGGTTGATCGATTTTGATGCAGCCAGGATTCAAAAGGAAGATACGACAAGGGATACTGTTTGCCGCGGCACAAGGCATTTTGCGGCACCGGAACAGTATGGCAGCGCGCAGACAGACGGACGCAGCGATATCTATGCACTGGGCGTGACCATGCGGGTCCTGCTCGGTGGTGATGACTATGAGGGCGGCTTGTCTGCAATTCTGATCAAATGCACGGAATATGATGCGAAACGCCGTTTCCAGACGGTGCCGGAGCTTATTCAGGCCTTGCTTGGAAGAGCCTGGCCGATTGGGCATTGGGCCGTTTATTATCATATCTATGAGCTGCGGACCTTTCTGCTGAAATGCGGCATTGTCCTGCAGCTATTGTCGCTCCTTGACTGGGCCGGCTGGCGCGAGCCGCTGGCACTGCTGCTGCATCTGGTCATTATCCTGCCACTGTGTGCCTGGCGTTTCCAGCGGCAGAAAAAGGGTCTGCGTTCCTTACAGGACCGTCTGACTTTCCTTTCGGATCATCCCGTCATTTCGCTCTGGCAGAAATTGCGCTGGTGGCTGGGCTACACCGTGTTCTGGCTGATCGGACTGCCAATCTTCATTGGCGGTCTGGGCATCACCTATCGCTCAGCACCGGAAATTGCCTGCTTGTACCTTTCGCTCCTTTTGCCGCCATTTCTCGCCTATTTCACCTTGCGCTGGCGTTTGCTGCGTGAACAGTTCAAGGAATAAAGAAAAAGTGCATAAAGATAACAATCTGTGGACTGCCGTATCAATTTGCGGCAGTCTTTTTTGTATACTGCGAGTATACCAAAGCAAAAGGGCGATTCACTATAATGAAGATAAAGCTCATAAGGAGAGTTCTTTCAGAAATCCAATGGGAAAATGAAGCATTTATGAAATTTGTTGCTGTATTTTTGAAACTTTTCAAAAGCCAGATTGGCCTATAATATATTTAGGCACTCTATGGAGAGGAATCAATATGGAAATTACAAAAAAAGACGGTCCTTTGTCAACGGATCTGGTCGAGATGAAAGAAATCAAGAAAATAGGCCAGCGTATCGCATTTTATCGCAAGCAGAGGAAACTTACGCAACAGGAGTTAGCAGAAAAAGCAAATGTCAGCAAAAGCTATCTGAGCAAGATTGAATCTTCGGGAACGCAGGTAACATTTTCTTTATTCATGTTATATAAATTGGCAGAAGCATTGGAGGTCGAAGCGTATTGTCTGCTGAAACCGGTCAATGAAGAATATCTGTATGAGGGAGAAAATAAATGAAGGGAGGATAGGAAGTTGTGGTTTTTGAGCGTGTATTTATAAATTTAAAGAAGGGTGGATGACGTTATGAGTAGTTTATTGGGTATGATTGCATTTTTTAGTTTTATCGCATTGGTTTTAGGGCTGATTAAGCCATCTCTGGTTGTTCGCTGGGGAGATGAAGACAGCAGAACACGAAAAAAAGCATTTAAAACTTATTTACTTGTGTTGATTATTGCGGTTGTTGGAGCAGGTATAACCGCTTCGCCAGATAGTGCATCTACCAAGCAAACTGCAGAAAATTCTTCATCAAGCA
>CAZTAP010000042.1:0-17804 GCA_964611665.1 uncultured Selenomonadaceae bacterium
CATCAGCAATCGGCTCATTCATATCATCGCCATCGACCAGAACGGTGTAGATACCCGTAATCGAGCCTTTCCCACTTGTACCAGCACGCTCCAGGAGCCTCGGCAGCAGTGCAAAAACAGACGGCGTATAGCCGCGTGTCGCCGGCGGTTCACCAATAGTCAGTCCGACCTCGCGCTGTGCCATAGCAAAACGTGTGACGGAATCCATCATGAGCACAACCTTTTTCCCCTGATCCCGAAAGTACTCTGCAACTGCGGTAGCAGTCATCGCACCCTTGATTCGCACCAGCGCAGGCTTATCCGAGGTAGCCACGACAACGACAGAGCGTTTGAGCCCCTCCTCGCCGAGATCACGTTCGATGAACTCTTTGACCTCACGGCCACGCTCGCCCACCAGCGCGATGACACTGATATCCGCTTCGGTATTACGGGCAATCATGCTGAGCAGTGTCGACTTGCCCACGCCGCTGCCTGCCATGATGCCAATACGCTGCCCGGACCCCATGGTGATGAGTCCGTCAACCGCCCGCACGCCGACATAAAGCGAATCCGTAATGCGCGGCCTGCTGAGCGGCGGCGGAGGTGCTGCCTGCAGCGGATACTCCTCTTTGCAAAGCAGAGGTCCCTTGTCATCCATCGGTTCACCAAGTCCGTCGAGCACACGGCCCAAAAGCTCGGGTCCTACTTTGACCCGCAGCATGCGCTGCGCCGCAACGACCTCACAGCCCGGTCCGATGCCCTGCATCTCACCGATTGGCATCAGGAGCACATGCCCCTCCCGAAAGCCTACGACCTCCGCTGGTATCGGCTCTACGCCAGACATCCGGGAGTTCACATAGCAAAGCTCCCCCATACTGACATTCGGCCCCTGTGACTCAATGACCAGTCCGATGACCTGTGTGATCTTTCCACTGAGCTTGATGGATTCACAGGAATCCACCGCTTCCATAAACTTCCTGCAATTGACTTCCATCATAATCTGACATCCTGTACTGCTTGTTTGATAAGCTCCAGCTGTGTTGCCAGCCTGGCATCGACATTGCCATTTGGTGTTTCCAGGATACAGTCTCCCATCTGAAGACTGTCATCGGAAACAACGGAAAGCGTCGCATTTCCCTCCAGCATAGACTGGAACTCCGGCTGCGCCATGAGTACCAGTTCATAGGCATCCGGCGCCGTGTGGACAATGACCTGTGCCTGATCCTGCACCTTGCGCAATGCCTGCCGCACAAGCGGCAGGATAACCTGCGGCACATCGATGAAATGCTGCGGCAGGATTTTCTCTACGACATGCAGCGCAATATCCGTAACATCCTTCTCTGCCTGCTGCAGGTAAATACGCATTTCCTCCTGAGCCGTCTCCATCGTACGCTGCGCCTTTTCATTGGCAGCACGGATGGAATCCGCTGCCTCTTCCTGCGCTTTGGCCAGCCCTTCTTCGCGCCCTGCAGCAAAGCCTTCTTCATGTCCGGCAGTTCTGGCTTCTTCCTTGATATGCTCCGCCTGGGCACGTGCCTCTTCCAGCAGTTCTTCCTGCTTTTTTTGTGCATCCAGCTTAATGAGCTCTGCCGAGGCATTCGCCTCCTGCAGCAGGCTTTCCGCACGTTTTTCTTTTTCCATAATGGCTGCCATAAGCACAGCCTGCGTTTCCTCCTGCCGCTCTGGTACCACATCGGCAATTGTTTTCTGCGGCATCGGCGGCTGCTCGACAAGATGAGGCTCATCCCGCCAGATTGCGGCTTTGATTACCCTAGACAATCATCTCGTCACCCTTTCCACGGGAAACAACAATTTCACCCTTGTCTTCCAATGTACGTATTACATTGACAACCTTCTGCTGTGCCTCCTCGACATCGCGGATCTTTACCGGACCCATGAACTCGATTTCTTCACGCAGCATATCAGCTGCACGTTTTGACATATTCTTGTAAACCTTGGCAGCGACCTCCTGCGGCGTTGCCTTAAGCGCAAGTGACAAATCCTTCGTATCGACCTCACGCAGCACCATCTGCAGCGAGCGGTCGTCCAGCATGACAATATCCTCGAAAACAAACATGAGACGTTTGATTTCCTCGGTGAGCTCCGGATTGTCGACCTCGAGCGTCTCGATGATCGATTTCTCGGTACCACGATCGACGCGATTGAGTACTTCGACAATCGCCTTGACACCGCCCGCTGCCGTAAAGTCCTGTGTGACGAGCGAGGACAGCTTGCGCTCCAGCACGCGTTCCACCTCACGCAGCACATCCGGCGAAGTACGATCCATCGTAGCAATACGCTTAGCTACCTCAGCCTGATGTTCCGGTGAAAGCGAGCCAAGAATCGTCGCTGCCTGATCCGGATCCAGATAGGCCATGATAAGCGCAATGGTCTGCGGATGCTCGTTTTGAATAAAATTCAAAAGCTGAGATGGATCTGTCTTGCGCAGGAAATCGAATGGCCGCACCTGCAGACTCGTCGTGAGACGGCTGATGATCGTCATCGCCTTTTCCGAGCCCAGCGCCTTCTCCAGGATGTTCTGTGCATATTCAAGCCCACCAGTAGAAAGGTAGTTCTTCGCCATCGCCATCTGGTAAAATTCACTGATCACAGCAGACTTCTGTTCTGGCGTGACCTGTTTCTGGTTTGCGATTTCCAGCGTGATTTTCTCAATCTCTTCATCGTTCAGATGCTTGAAGAGCATCGCCGAAAATTCCGGTCCCAGGGTAATAAAGAGTACTGCCGCCTTTTGCTGATTGGTAAGCTCAGCCTGACTGTCCCCATACATATCCATGTAATCTCAATCCTCCGAAAGCCATGTCTTGATCAGCATCGCAACCTCAGCCGGTTTCGTGCGGATAAGTTCTTCAATCGCCTGCCGTTCGGTAAGCTGCTGCTGTTCTTCCTCCGTAAGCTGATCTTCATCAACTTTGCCTGCAGCCACAGCTGCAGCACGTTCTTCGTCCAGACGCTGTTTTTCCAACTCTTCCTGCCTCTTCTGCTCTGCGAGAGCCTCCTGTTCCAGACGCTTCTTGCGGCGGCGCTGCAGGACAAGATAGACAATCAATGCGATAAGCAGGAGAACTGCCGCAACTTCCATATAGAAAATACGGTTCTGCTTGTCTTTTTCCGCCTGTTCTTCTGCTGCCCGGCGGTCTGCCGCACTCGTATCAAACGGCAGCGGCTCTACGGAAATCGTGTCGCCGCGCTCAGCACTGATGCCTGCCGCCGAAGTCACGGAACGCATAATACTGTCCTGCTGTGCACGCGTGACATCATCATTGACAAGAACCGCAACATTGAGCCGCTTGATCGAGCCTGGTGAAGCTACAACCTTCTGTTTCTCTTCATTGATTTCGTAGTTCTTGGTTGATTCCTTTTTCTCATAATTTGCATTCGAATTATTGTTTTGTGCTACATAGCCAGGAATATTTGACTGTGTCCCGGCCGCACCGCCTGGTGCTGTAGATGTGCCATTGTAGTTCTCGCTGGAATCCTGCTGACTGCGGATAATGCCGGAATCATCAACGACCGGCGTGTATGTCTGCTTATCCGTCTGTTTCTGATCGAAATCCAGTTCCACACTCACCCGTACAAATGCCCTGCCTGTCCCCAAAGACTGATCCAGCAGGCTCTGCACGTTTTTCTGCAGGTTGTCCTGGACCTTGCGTGTCATATCAAGCTGGGTCAGCGTCTTTGCCCCGACGCTCTTCGCCTCATCCTCATCCGGATCATTCAGGATTTTCCCTGTATCGTCTACAATCGTGATATTTTCTGGTACCAGCCCCTGCACACTGTGCGCTGCAAGGTTTACGATGCCTTTGATCTCTTTTTTCGATAATTCCACATTCGGCTTAAGCTTCAGCATGATTGAAGCAGTCGCCGGCTTCTCATTCTTCTTGTAAAGACTATCCTCAGCCAAAACGATATGAACGCGCGCCTTCTCAACCGCCTCAATCTGTTCAATCGTCCGTGTGAGCTCTCCCTGCAGCGCCTGCAGATAATTCACCTTATTCTGGAATTCCGTCACACCGAGCTTACTATCATCAAAAATCTCGAATCCCTTATTGCCTCTTGGCAGTCCCTGCGCTGCAAGATCAAGGCGTGAAGTGTCTACATTCTTCGCTGGAACAAGGATCGTCGTTCCCTTTTTCGTCTCCTGCACCTGATACTGAATCTTGCTTTCTTTCAATTTTGCTGCAACTTCGCCTGCATCCTTAGCTTCCATATCGGTAAACAGCGGTACCATATCCGGCTTGCTGCCATACCAGTAACTTCCGCCAAGAATCGCTATCATTACAAATGCAGCTGCGCCTATGATTGTATATTGCTGTCTTTTGCTTAGTTTCTTCCAAAGCTGCAGATACTGTTCTTTCCAGTCTGCCATTTTCTCAATCCCTTCGCCTCATTTAGCTTGCCACTGCTCAGACCTGCATACGCATGACTTCCTGATAAGCATCCACAACGCGGTTTCTGACCTGAAGGGTCAGCTGCATCGCAATATCTGCTTTTTCGCTGGCCAGGACTACCTGTGAGATATCATTGACCTGACCGGCTGCAAGCATTTTATTCATCTGATCCGATTGGTTCTGCAAGTCATTGGTATTCTTGATGGCCTCCACTAAATAGTCACCAAAGGATTTTACCTCCTGTACCTTGTTCTCTCCCAGATGACTTTCTCCTGTAAGCTGTACAGGAGTCATCTGCAGCGCATCTACCTGCATCTCTCCACCTCATCTCAACCAAAGCATCGTTTATTTTCCGATTTCCAAAGCCTTCAAGGCCATATTCTTCGCTGAACTTATGGCCGTCGCATTGGCTTCATAAGCTCTGGAAGCTGTGATCATATCCACCATTTCCGTGACAACATTGACATTTGGCCTTTCCACATAGCCATCTGCGTTGGCATCCGGATTTCCCGGATCATAGGTAAGCGGTCCCTGGGTATTATCCGTTTCTATCCCCACAGCCCGCACACCATTGCCAGACTGGGGTCCCATTGCCTCGGCGAGCACGCCGGAAAAACTTTGCCTGCCCGCTTCACGCGGCTCAAACACAACATACCGGCGATGATATGCACCTCCCGTTGTTGTACGTGTCGTATTGGCATTGGCAATATTATTGGAAATCACATCCATACGCAGACGTTCTGCTGTAAGTCCGGAAGCAGACGCATCAATTCCGCCAAACATACTCATATTTCACACTTCCTCAAGTTAAAGTTGATAAAGAACATCACCCTGCCGCTTTATTTGCTTGTTATAACATTCTTCATTTTGGTCAGATAACTGCCCATTTCACGTGCCAGAGAATTATAATAAATATGATTTTTAGAAAGATTTGCCATCTCCACATCAATATCCACATTATTGTTATCCACACGCATCGTCGTCGTATCCTGCCGCTCAATTTTGGCAGAAGCTGGTGCATCAGCCCCTGCAGGCAGATGCCGGTCATTCGTACGAACCATTTCCAGTTTCCCGGACTGTCCGGGATTGAGCTCCTTAGCGAGCAGATCCTCAAAAACCACATCGCTTTTTTTGAAATTTGGTGTATTCACGTTGGCAATATTATTGCTGATGACTTCCTGCCTGAGATTTGCTGCCTGTAAGCCCCGTGACATCGCACTCAGCGCCGAACTGCTCATGATCTGTTCCAGCATTGCACTATCTCACACCTTTCTTCATCAATTATATCGTCATTTTTTAAAGAAATAATAAATCAAGATTTACTTACTAAATTCTACACTTTATAGATAATTCCTCTCCATTCTAACATCTTTTTTCTCTATGCAAAAGAATTTCCTAATCTTTTCATAGAAATAGTCCTATTGTCCCGGCAGACTCCGGATTTTATCATAAAAAAAAGGCATGCGGAATCATCGCATGCCTGTCTCAGCCTTAACGCTTCAATTTCTGTACTTCCTCAAGAAGATGTTCATTCAGGACCTTGATATAGGTACCCTTCATCCCCAGGGATTTCGACTCAATGACACCGGCCGACTCAAACTTGCGCAGTGCGTTGACAATAACTGAGCGCGTGATACCTACACGGTCTGCAATCTTGGAAGCAACGAGCAGACCCTCTGTTCCATCAAGCTCACCAAGGATATTGATGGCAGCCTCAACCTCAGAATAGGAAAGCGTTGCAAGTGCAATCTGTACCGTAGCCTTCTTACGTGCTTCGATTTCAATATGCTGCGTATGGTCTCGAAGCATTTCCATGCCGACAACCGTTGCACCATATTCCGCAAGCAGCAGATCCTCATCCGTGAAGTCCTCATCGAACTTCGCCACAATAAGTGTACCGATGCGCTCACCTACGCCATAGATTGGAACAATAGTCGTATTCTTGCCATTGAACATGCACTTCGTATCTTCTGTAAAAGCGCACATCCCGGTCTTCGACTTCAGGTTCGGTGAAGTCTCATCCATCTTCAAGAGCCAGTTCACATAATGTTTTGGGAACTCACCCTGATTGACAACTTTGTCAATCATGAGATCACATTCAAAATCATCGACGAAAGCATATCCAAAAATCTTACCCTTTTTGTTTACAATATAAACATTTGCACCAATAACATTGCTTAATACGCGGGAAATTCCATCATATTCTACACTTTCCGATTTCTGCAGTAATTTGTTGATTTTTCTTGTTCTTTCCAGTAATTTTGCCATTTAATAATTCTTCCTTTCAATATTCATTTCAATTTTTTTCAAATGTAGATTTATCCTGTTTTTTATTTTATCACACTTTTCAAAATAATCATAGATACCAAACAATATTTTTCTGTAATTTTCCATTTTTTATTTTTTCGCCAAAAATCTCCTTAAAGGATGAAATGGCTCAAATCACGGTTGATTACAATATCTGCCAGTTTTTTATCTACATAGGCTGCATCTATGACAATCTGCTGTCCCTTCTTCTCCGGTGCCTCAAAGGAAAGATCCTCCAGCAGTTTCTCCAGCAGTGTATGCAAACGACGCGCACCAATGTTTTCCGTTTGCTCATTGACCTCACAGGCCAGCTGGGCAAGACGGTCGATCGCATCCTCAGCGAATTCCACCCCGACTTCTTCCGTAGCCAGCAGTGCCTTATATTGCTTGAGCAGCGCATTTTGCGGTTCCGTAAGGATTTTCTTGAAATCTTCCTTCTTCAGGGAGGTCAGTTCCACACGAATCGGGAAACGTCCCTGCAGCTCCGGAATGAGATCCGACGGCTTTGCGGTATGAAATGCCCCCGCTGCAATAAACAGCACATGATCGGTCTTGAGCGGACCATATTTCGTCATAACCGTAGAGCCCTCAACGATTGGCAGGATATCGCGCTGTACGCCCTCACGTGAAACATCCGGTCCAGAACTGCTGCCGCGTACAGCAACCTTATCGATTTCATCAAGAAATACAATGCCGCTGCGTTCTGCAAGCTTCATGGCTGCCTCTGCAACCTCTTCCATATCGACGAGCTTCGCTGCCTCTTCCTGCGTGAAAATTTTGCGCGCTGCCTCTACCGTGACTTTCCTCTTTTTCCTCTTTTTCGGCATAAGGCTGCCAATCATGTCCTGGATATTGTCCCCCATGCCTTCAAGCCCGGAGCCGGCGAACATCCCGACCATCGGTTTGCCGGAATCTTCCACATCGATTTCAATCAGTTCCTTTTCCAGCTCACCATTTTTCAGGCGTTTGCGGCACCATTCCCGGCCGGCTGCATACTTTGGTTTTTCCGTGCTTTCCGCGGCCGGCTTCTCTTCTTCCGCGTCATTGCTGAAAAGACGGCCCAACGGATTCTGTGACTTTTTCGGTTCCGGCACGAACACATCCAGGATGCGTTCCTCCGCCATCTCAGCAGCCTTTTCCTGAACCTTTTCCATGCGATCCTGTTTCTCCATGCGCACTGCTGTCTCTGCAAGATCCCGCACGATGGACTCGACATCGCGGCCTACATAGCCGACCTCGGTAAACTTTGTAGCCTCCACTTTGATGAAAGGAGCCTTGACCAGTTTGGCCAGACGGCGCGCGATTTCAGTCTTGCCCACACCGGTCGAGCCGATCATGAGGATATTCTTTGGAATAACCTCATCCTGCATCGCCCCCTGCAGCTGACGGCTGCGCCAGCGGTTGCGCAGAGCAATCGCTACCGCCCTTTTCGCTTCAGTCTGTCCGACAATATAATTATCCAGTTCCTCGACGATTTGTCTTGGTGTCTGTTCATTCGTCTCCATCATCCTAGTCCAGCTCCTCTACCTTGATGTTATGATTCGTATACACACAAATATCCGCCGCAATCGAAAGTGCCTCTTTGGCAATCTCTGCTGCAGACAGATCCGTATGCTTCACCATTGCCCTGGCCGCAGAAAGTGCATAAAATCCGCCAGAACCAATCGCAGCCACATCGCCATCCGGCTCGATGACCTCACCGCTGCCCGAGAGCATGAGCAGTGTCTCCCCATCAGCAACCAGAAGCAGTGCCTCCAGCTTGCGCAGTACACGATCCGTACGCCAGTCCTTGGCCAGCTCAACAGAAGCACGCATGAGGTTGCCGTTGAATTCCTCCAGTTTCGCTTCGAATTTTTCAAACAATGTAAAAGCATCCGCTACCGAGCCGGCAAACCCTGCCAATATCTTTCCATGATACAGACGACGTACCTTGCGGGCTGTCGTCTTCATGATCGTATTCTGTCCAAACGTTACCTGTCCATCACCAGCAATCGCTGTTTTTCCTTGATGGCGCACTGCAACGATTGTCGTTGCATGAAATGAATTTTCCATAGTCAATCCGCTCCTCGTCAGGCATCCAGCTGCGGCTTGAAAGACTCCAGACTAGCCAAAGCACGCTCTGCCAGACGCTGTTTTTTCAATTTTTTATCGCGCAGACGTTCTTCCAATGACGGCAGGATCCCGAAATTCACATTCATCGGCTGGAAATGTTTCCCTTCTGCCGTCGTAATATAATGGCATAACGCGCCATGCGCTGTATCCTCCGGAAAAATCACCGGTTCCCTGCCCAGACAGAGACGCGCTGCATTGATGCCAGCCACGAGACCCGAAGATGCCGATTCGACATAGCCTTCTACGCCAGTCATCTGACCTGCGAAGAACAAAGCATCCTCTCCGCGAAGCTGCAGTGTCGGCCGCAATACCTGCGGCGAATTGATGAACGTATTCCGGTGCATGACGCCATAGCGAACAAACTCCGCATGTTCCAGGCCAGGAATCATGCCGAAAACCCGACGCTGCTCCGGCCATTTCAAATGCGTCTGAAAACCGACGATATTGTATAAGGTCGCAACTGCATTATCCTGCCTGAGCTGCACCACGGCATAGGGACGCTCTCCCGTCACCGGGTGCTCCAGTCCCACCGGCTTCAGCGGGCCAAAAAGCAGGGTATTTTCCCCCCGGCTCGCCATGACCTCTACCGGCATACAGCCCTCAAAGAAGATTTCCTTTTCGAAATCCTTGGTTTGTGTTTTCTCCGCATGCACAAGTTCCTGCCAGAAGGCTTCATATTCCTGCTGATCCATCGGGCAATTGATATAGGCCGCCTCACCCTTGCCATAGCGTGAAGCGCGATAAGCCTTGGTCATATCGACAGATTCCAGCGTAACGATTGGCGCTGCCGCATCATAAAAGTAAAAATAATCCTGTCCCGTACGGGCTGCAATATCCTGTGCAAGACTCCCAGCCGTAAGCGGACCGCTTGCAATAATTGTAACCGCCTCATCCTCAAAAGGTATCGTTTCGATTTCCCGATGGATAACGTTTACCTTCGGATGATTCGAAACTTTCTCCGTAATATACTGGCTGAACCCCTCACGGTCTACCGCCAGAGCACCGCCTGCGGGCACCTTCGTGGCATCCGCTGCCTCCATGACAATCGAGCCAAGGCGGCGCATCTCTTCCTTCAATACCCCGACAGCATTCTCCATTCCGGCACCACGCAGGGAATTGCTGCAGACCAGTTCAGCAAAGCCTGCCGTCTTATGGGCCGGTGTAGACTTCTCCGGCCTCATTTCATAAAGCTCAACCTCTATGCCGCGCTGTGCAGCCTGCCAGGCAGCCTCGCTGCCCGCCAGACCAGCACCGACGATCT
This sequence comes from uncultured Selenomonadaceae bacterium, assembly GCA_964611665.1. Lineage (GTDB taxonomy): Bacteria > Bacillota > Negativicutes > Selenomonadales > Selenomonadaceae > CAZTAP01. The sequence goes on from CAZTAP010000042.1 coordinate 10,069, forward strand.
TGATCTTTTTCACTTCGTTCCTCCTGCTGCTGTCTTCTTCCCTGATTTTTTTGCCGTCTTCCTGACCGTTTTTTTCGTCTTCTTTTCCGCTGTCTTCTCTGCCGGCACTTCGCCCTTTTCCTCTGCAGCCCTGGCCTCAGCCTTTGCTTTGGCCTTTTCGCGTATCTTCTCCAATTCCTTATTGATCGGATGATCGATACGCGTCTCGCACGCATCGTTGCTGCAGTAAAGCAGCGCCCGTCCATTTTTATAATGATGCTTCAACAGGAAAGAGCCGCATTTCTCACAGGTTTCCTTCTGCGGCTGATCCCAGGTCACATAATCGCATTCCGGATAGTTCTTACAGCCATAGAAGGAACGGCCCCGCTTCGTGCGCCGTTCGACGATGCTGCCTCCGCATTTCGGGCACTTCACGCCCGTATCTTTCAGCAGCGGCTTCGTATTGCGGCACTCCGGAAAACCAGGGCAGGCCAGGAACTTGCCATAGCGCCCCTGCTTGACCACCATCATGCGTCCGCAAAGCTCGCACTGCACGTCCGAGACCTCAACAGGAAGTTCCACATGACCGATAGCCTCATCCGCTTTTTCCAGCGTATCCTCAAACGGACCATAGAACTCCTTCAGCAGATGGTTTTTCTCCACCCGCCCATCTGCAATCTCATCAAGCTCATTTTCAAGATCTGCCGTAAACTTCGCATCAACGATATTCTTGAAATACTCTTCGAGCATATCAATGACCACGAAGCCAAGCTCCGTCGGCTGGAAATGCTTATCCTGACGAATGACATAGCCGCGTGCAAGGATCGTCTCGATGATCGGCGCATATGTACTCGGACGGCCGATTTCCTTTTCTTCAAGCGTCTTGACCAGAGAAGCCTCGTTATAGCGCGGCGGCGGTTCGGTGAAATGCTGCTGCGGCAGCGTACGTGCAAGCGTCAGTACATCTTTTTCTGCCAGCTCAGGCAGTACGACATCTTTTTCCTTCTTTTCCACCCCTGCATAAACAGCGGTAAAGCCCGCAAAGCGCAGCTGCGAACCGGAAGCACGGCAGATATAACGCGAACCGGCCGCAACCGCTACACTCAGCGTATCGTAAATGGCAGGCGTCATCTGGCTTGCCATAAATCGCTGCCAGACCAGTGTATAAAGCTTCAGCTGATCCTTGGAAAGATATTTCTCCATATCCTGCGGCAGGAAAGCCACGCTTGTCGGACGGATGGCTTCATGCGCATCCTGTGCCTTCTTGCCGGCCGCATAGATATTCGGCTTTGCCGGAACATATTCCGCACCGAATTCCTGCAAAAGATAGTCCTTTGCCTCATTCTGGGCAAGCTCGGAAATACGCGTAGAATCTGTACGCATATAAGTGATGAGGCCAACCGGCCCTTTGCGGCCAAGGTCGATGCCTTCATAAAGCTGCTGGGCAACCATCATCGTCTTCCGCGAGGTAAACCCTAGCTTGCGGGCAGCATCCTGCTGCATACTGCTCGTGATGAACGGTGCCGCCGGTTTGCGCTGACGCTGACGTTTTTTGACCTCTTTGACAATAAGCTGCTGCTGCTGAAAATCCGCCACCAGTGCATCTGTTTCAGCCGCACTATGCAAAGCCAGTTTTTTCCCATCCACCATGCTCAGCTCCGCATCGAACATCGCGGACTTCTCCTTGCGCAGTTTCAAGCCGACGGTCCAATACTCCTCCGACACGAACGCCTGGATTTCCTTTTCCCGGTCGCAGATCAGCTTCACGGTAACCGACTGCACACGCCCGGCAGAAAGGCCCTTGCGGACTTTGCGCCACAAAAGCGGACTCAGCTTATAGCCAACGATCCGGTCCAGCATACGTCTTGCCTGCTGCGCATCCACACGGTCCAGATTAATGGCCCGCGGTTCTTTGACGGCCGCCTGGATCGCCGGCTTCGTGATTTCATTGAACACAATCCGGCAGTCATCTGACGGATCGAGTCCAAGAATATAGGCCAAATGCCAGGCAATCGCTTCTCCCTCACGATCCGGGTCAGATGCGAGATAAACTTTGTCCGCATTTTTTGCATCTTTTTTCAAGGCCTTGATGAGATCTCCCTTGCCGCGGATATTGATATACTTCGGTGCAAAGTCATGCTCGACATCAATGCCGAACTGACTCTTGGGCAAATCTCTGAGATGTCCCATCGATGCCCTGACCATATAGTTCTTTCCCAAATATTTTTCTATGGTTTTCGCCTTGGCCGGTGACTCAACAACGACCAGAGTTTTTTTTGCTGTCTTTTTCTGTGTTTTTTTCACAAAATGCCCTCCTTAACGGCACTGCGTGTATAAGCATGTGACTCATTCTCTGTCACCAGGCCTCTGAGCTCCATCTGCAGGAGCAGGAACGCCGTATTGGACGTATTCCCATGCAGCTTGTAGATAACCTCATCCATGGAAAGCGGCCGCTCCCAGGATAATATCTGATAAATCGCGGCTTCCTCCGCAGACATTTCCGGCAGTTCCTGCGCATTCCTGCGCGCCGCACCCTTTTTGCCGGACGCCGCTCCATACTCTTCCAGTATATCAGCGCTTCCGGTCACGAGCTTCGCTCCCTGCTGAATCAAGCGGTGGCAGCCACGGCTCGTGCCGGAATAGATGCTTCCCGGTACAGCAAAAACATCACGCCCTTCACTCAATGCAAACTCCGCGGTAATCAGAGAGCCGCTCTTTTCCGCCGCTTCGACTACAATCGTCCCCGAAGCCAGCCCGCTGATGATACGGTTCCGCGCTGGAAAAAAGACCGGCAGCGGCGGTGTGCCCGGCGCATATTCCGACAGGACAACTCCGCTTTCAGCAATAGCCGCCAAAAGCTCTGCATTATCCGGTGGATAAACGACATCGATGCCGCAGCCAAGCACGGCTGCGGTGCGCCCCTTTTGCAGGGCTCCGAGATGTGCAGCCGTGTCAATGCCGCGTGCAGCACCGCTCACAATCGTGATATCATGGCTCGCAAGCTCTGCAGCCAGCTGCTCTGCCACCCCTTTGCCATAATTGCTCGCCATACGCGAGCCGACCATGGCCAGCCGGCTGCAGTCCGCCTGCAGGCAGCCGCGATAAAAAAGCACCTGCGGTGCATTGTATATTTGCTTCAATAATATAGGGTATTCCGGATCCCGCAGCGTACATAACGAGACCTTCTGCTTCTGGCAGCTTTCCGCTATGCGCTGCGGCCTCGCTTCATCCTGACGGCAAAACGCGGCGAGCTGCACAGCAAGTGTATGTTCCAGGCCACCCTGTTCAAGCTCGGCAGCTGCTGCCCGCCAGACAGCTTCTGCCGTCCCGAATGCCAAAAGCAGCCTGCCAAGCTGCGCACAACCGATTCCACCAGCCATCTGCAAGGCTGCCAGATAATATTTTTCCATCTGTATCACCATCCTATTCTGAATAGTAAAACAAGATGCCTTATTTATAACATCTTCTCATAATACAAAAAACTTCTGGAATATGCAACTGTTTTCACTGATTTTTTAGCAAAAAGTCTAAAAAATCCTAAAATCCTGCACTGAAACAGACAAAAAAACCATTTGTCTGATCTATGCGATACAGAAACAAATGGTTTTGCGAAATCATAGGACGAGCAGACTGTTCAGATGGAACAGCCTGCTCACCGCATAATTCCATGATTATTGTGCCTTTCGTGTAGCTTCTACCTCGACGTAATCAAGCGGCCCCGGAATCGGCACGGACGGCTTACGAATACGTATCGTAACCTCAGCAAGCTGCTGATAGACCTCAAGCAGATGGTCGCCGATATGTGCTGCAAGTGCCATGAGAAGCTGGAAGCGTTTGTTCTCAACAACGTCCTTGACCTGCGAGTAGACCGTTGCTGCATCAATGCCATCCTTCGGATCATCGGAGCTGCAGCCTGTTTCATCACGGGTAACAAGCTCAACATCTACATAAAATTTTTGTCCCTGCTCCCGTTCATACTCATAGATTCCATGAAAACCATAAAACATCATATTCACAATCCTGATTTTTGCCATGATCATCCACCCCTTGAATATTATCAAAATTTTATCATTATTATTTCTATTCGCGGTAAGAAACAAAAATCCTGCTTATTTTATTTGCGCCTGATTCAAAAATCCCTCGATTTCCACTGCGATTCCGGCCAGGCCCCATGGCTGCAGCTTCAATTCCGCAGCTGCAGCACGATACTGCCTGAGCGTGGCAAAAACGAGCACATCCGTATACTCTTCACTGAGGTCTGCTGAATTCCTGGAAACCGCTGCATCTGCCCCCTTGGCAAGAAAAGCCTGTTTCAAAAGATTGGCTGCCTTAGTTGGTACATGTCGCAGACGCAGCACCCGGAATACTGCCTTTTCCTGCATGATGCGCACACCCGCTTCCGTACAGCCAATGCTTCGCAAGGCATCTGCAGCTTCCTGCTGATTCCTCAGTTCCAATCCCTCAATGTCGAACTCCTGCATATTTTCCCTCTCCTCTTGTTCATTTTTTACTTTCATTGTATCATAGAGAAGAATAGAGGTGGCAAATATGGGAGATATTTTTCTCTGGCTGCTCATTCTGCTCATCGTCGCCTATGCTTTTTGGGACGATCTGTTTACAGAATAGGTGCCCTGGATGCATAACGCATCCATTTTTTTTGCAAAAAAAAGAGGAGACCGCCGTCTCCTCAAAAAGATTTACATTACTCTGCGTGCACCGATGTAGCAAGAACCCCAATACGAGCTGTACAGCGAATCAATCGCTACACCACGGCTTGAAGAGGCATTGATGAAGCTGCCGTCTCCAAGATAAATGCCCACATGGGAAGGACCGTATTCATACGTTGAGAAAAATACGAGATCTCCTGCCGTGAGCTCACTCATCGATACCGGTGTACCAACCTCATACTGTGCATCTGCTGTACGCGGCAAATAAATACCTGCATTAGCAAACACATAGCGCACATAACCGGAGCAGTCAAAACCGCTCGGCGTCGTCCCACCAAAAACATACGGAACACCAAGGTACTCCATGGAATTCTGGACAACTCTGCGTGAAATGTAGTTCGTACCCCGGCTGACCTGTGGCATAGACTTGCCTAACAATGCCGAGTAGGTCGTAGGGCCAACCAGCCCATCTGCTGATAAACCGTGGGAAACCTGAAACGCCTTAACTGCCTCAGCAGTAGCCGGTCCGAAATCCCCATCTGCAGCCACATCATAGCCAAGACTTGCAAGCTGACCTTGAATCTCTGCTACCTCGCTGCCCTGATCCCCCACACGAAATGCCGAAGCATTAGCAATGGAAAACCAGCACATAAGAACCATGGATAGCGCAAAAATGCGCATTGCTTTACTCAAAAAGCCACTCCTCTCTCTTTGCGCCTACGAGGTTAGCTGCCGGGTTAGGGTAGAGAAGACCACCCTTTTTGCCACTGTCTCCGAGAAAGAGCCAGCGTTCATCATTCACCCCAATATCTTGGTTCCCCCGCTCCTGAGCTGGATTCGGCTTTCTATATCTACGCTCATTTTATAGTAATACGACATAAATTGCCGTATTCCTGCCTGAATCGAAATTTTTTTATTGATTTACCAGACTTTTTTCATTCTTCATATAGTTCCTTTATCGCATAACCCCATAAAAACAGGCTGCCGTTTAAAACGACAGCCTTGTCGACAATCTGTTATGAGCATCCAATAAGCCGAGTTTTGTTCCGTTTGCACGGTGGCAATCATCTATCTAGACCGGCAGTTGCCTGCCGGTTCAAGCGACACAACCCGGAAGGTTCCGCGAGCCGCATCATCCCTTCCCTATTCGGTCTTGCTCCGTGTGGGGTTTACCAAGCCAGCCAGTCACCTGGCTGCTGGTGCGCTCTTACCGCACCTTTCCACCCTTACCTGCTGAGCAGGCGGTCTAAATTTCTATAGCACTTTCCCTGAGGTCACCCTCGCTGGACGTTATCCAGCACACTGCCCTGTGGAGCCCGGACTTTCCTCAAATGCCGCAAAGGCACTCGCGATTGCCTTGGATACTCATAAATCAATAACACAACTATTATAGCACCTTTATAGTTCCGCGTCAAACCGAATCAAACAAGGTCAAACCGAGCCAACCCCGTCAAACCATTGTGAAAAAATCGGTGGATTCCGTATCCGTCAAGATCTCCACGGTGCCCTTCACCTTTTCCAGTTCCTGACGCAGTCGTGCTGCAAGCGGTTCAACCACAGGAAATTCCGTAGGAAAATGGCCTGCATCGATCACATGCAGACCAGCTGCAAAAGCACGCTGTGCATCGTGATAGCGTACATCGCCTGTAACGTACGCATCCGCACCGCAGAATACAGCTTTGCTGATGAATTCTGCCCCGCTGCCGCTGCAAAGTGCCACCTTCCGGACCAGCTTGCTGCCAGAACGCACCAGACGCACGTGCTGCGCACCGAGTCCCTGTTTTACCCGTGCAGCAAATGCATCAATATCCATCGGCGATGACAGTTGTCCGATGCGGCCAAGGCTTTCCGGCGCAAACGGCGAACGTCCCTCTGCCGGCTGCGCAAGGATGAACGGCTCCAGCTCACTGAGCCCGATGCGCCTGACGAGCACATCATTCACACCGCCCTGGACAATGTCCAGATTGGTATGTGCCGCATAGACCGCAATATCTTTTCTCAGCAGCTCCTGCAGCAGATGACCAAGCGGCAGATCCGTGCGCAGTTTCTTCATCGGCTTGAAGATCAGCGGATGATGCGCCACGATAAGATTGCAGCCATTTTCCACCGCAAGCTGCAGCACGCTTTCGCTCACATCAAGGCAGACAAGGACACGGCTGATTTCCTGCCGCGGGCTTCCCACCAGAAGTCCCGGATTATCCCAATCCTCGGCGAGCGCACGCGGCGCAATGCGCTCCATTGCATCCATGATTGTCTGACATTTTACCATTTGAGCCTCTCCTCCAATGCCTTAATTTTTTTCAGGCTTGCCTTATACTTGCTGCTGCGCTTCGCGCGCTGGCTTTTCTCCATGCCGGCAGCCACGCTCCTTTCCTGAAAAAGCAGTCGCTCGATATGATGGCGCAGGAGCTCCGGCTTCTTTTCCCAAAGCACAGGCCCGATTTCAAGCAGCAGCGGCTCCGGCATCTTCCGTTTGCCCCTCCGGGCCGACAGGATCTCATAGATGCGTCCATCAGCAAGTGCCAGTGCCTCATCAGCAATATACCATTGATGCTCATAGAGCCAGCGGCGCAGCTCCGCTGCGCCATTCATCGGCTGCAGGACCATACTTTCCACGGTTCCAAGCACCTCTGTACCCGCACTGAGGATCTCGCACATGAGCACACCGCCCATCCCGGCAATACAGACCGTATCCACCTCGCCAGGCTGCAGGGGTGCAAGTCCGTCACCGATGCGTACAGAAATGTCCTGCCCCAGCCCGGCTTCATGCACGGTACGTTTTGCTGCTTCATAGGGTCCTTCATTTTTATCACTCGCAATGACACGCACAGCTTTGCGCTCACGCATGAGTGCAATCGCCAGATAGGCATGATCCGTGCCAATATCCGCGGCTCTTTTTCCTTCTCCGACAAAATTTGCTACGGCCCGCAGTCTTGCATCCAGCTGCATACCCCCGCCCCCTCGTAAAAAAATAAGAGGATACCCGCCGACAAAGTCAGCCCAGCACCCTCATGATTGCTTGCTTATATAAAAATAATGGCTCCTCGAGCAGGATTCGAACCTGCGACAGCCTGATTAACAGTCAGGTGC
>CAZTAP010000043.1:0-17799 GCA_964611665.1 uncultured Selenomonadaceae bacterium
TGTCCACATTATGCACCATTTTGCCGTAAAAAAGCCGCTGCGGAGTTATCCACAGAAAAAACATCTGGGTGTTAGATAAGGGGGCCACGAATTTTGACGGATTTTTTGTTTTATATGTTGTCTATACGGATGCGGAAAAGACCATGTTGATTACAGTAATAATACAACCATCGAATACTGCGCCACTTGAATCGTGCCTCAGCTGGTCCTTCGGGGTAGAGCTTTTTCAACTCACAGCTGTCTTCTTTGATTACCGCAATAAAGGATATATAATGTTTCTTGCACATTTCATGTTCCATAGTGACATAGCATTCATCTTCCACTCGTTGTATCTGGATTTCATGGTTGGAGTCTGCAGTCTCTGGCTCTAAGGTCGGCAGCATTATGCCGCAGCAGCTGATTACAGCCTCTCCTGTCGCTGCAAGGACATTTCCGCAGACAGGACAGACATAGAATTTCAATCGCTTCATATTGAAACAGCGATTGGTGTTTTTAATATTTTCTCCAGCGAACAGTTCAGTGACTGAAATCCCCAGTGCCTTGGCCAATGGCTCCAGCAATACGATATCCGGATACCCTCGTCCAGTCTCCCATTTGGAGATTGCCTTGTCGCTTATCTTTAGCTGTTCTGCCAACTGGAATTGTGTCAGCTTTTTGTTTTCACGAAGTTTCTTGATAATAGCACCAGTTACATATTGATTCATTTATTTCCCTCCAAGTATAATTTTCTTTCCTCGCTTAATATCATAACCTGAAGAAGCGATTTATCCTACCTACTGATAGTAGAGTACTTTTGGAGGAGATGTAAAGCAATCTGTCTGTATTATGTTGTAGTAATGGTATAATAACGATTTCTGCCGTTTCCGTGTGCCTTCAGCTGTCCACTGGTTACCAGTTGCTTGATGAGTTTGTTTGCCTGACTGCGGGATACACCAAGTTTTTTTTCAACATCCGGGCGTGTAAATGAAAGATTATTCTGCATGGCAGTAAACAGGTCATTGTGATAAGAAACCACAGGTGCAGTGTCTCGTTGGATAAAGTTACGATTGGGCAGGGTGATACGAAAGGCGTGGTCAGAAACTTCTAGTTTAGGCTGCAGTGTGCTGTTTTCATAGCTTTCATATATTTTCGGAATGCCGGTACCATAAGCTTCAATAAGTTTTAGGCGGTAAAATAGTGCAGCGAGTTTTTCATTACGGCATTCAGATATGCCAAGGCGCAGGTCATCAAGATTTAAACCTTGTACCAGACCGCCGAAGGAGATGAACTCTATGCGGTCCTGAAATATGTTTATCAGTGTACTGCCACTATAAGAATATTCCCGATGTACTATTGTATTGAGTAAGGATTCACGTAAAGCGATTTCTGGATAGTCGCGCTGATCATTTCGGATCAGACCATTGAAATTCGAGCCTAATTGATTGTATTGCTGCAAGACTTCGTAAGTATCCTGTAGTTGATGGATAAGAGAACCGTGGAATTCACGTCTGTTTTGAAACGGGTCGGTTTTCTTTGTGCCAGAGAAGACAGCGGCCTTGAGACTGTGCTGGCATTCATCTGAAAGCAGCAGTGCCAAATTGGTATAAATACCTTCATGAGTCATGAGTCCGAGTGTCATGAATTGCTGCTCTTCGAGTTTCAGGTTTTTCTTGTCAAAAAAGTTTTTTAGGGCCGTAAAAGTAAGGTCCTGACGTAAAGAACGACGGGATTCAAAGCGATCTCCATCGTTTTCTTTTATCATTGCCCGTATAGCATCTTCTGAGGCTGGAATGGCTGCAGCACCTTTTCTTATATACACACCTTCTGGGCGAATGCCTTTGCTTTGCAGGTAATAAGGAGCGTGTGTGCCTTTTTGTACAGTGATTTTCAGGATGGTTTTTTTATCGATATATTCAAGGTCGAGGTCAACAAACATGGTCAGGTCGGGTTTGATTGCATCATGAATCATACTGGAAGCTTGTAAAATAGCTTGATCCGGGTCTTCTAAGCCGATAATGGAACCATCATCAGCAATGCCTACATAGATGATGCCGCCCTTGGTATTAGCAAAGGCAATGACTTCTTTTTTTATGTCCTGAACGATGATTTGTTTTAGTTCTAAGGTAGAGCTTTCTTTGAATTGCATCTAATGACCTCCATTCTTCTATTATTCTACCATCTTCTATAGAACAATGGAAGATAAATAGAAGAATGAAAAAAGATAAATGAAGCGCTGTTTTTATGCACCATTTTGCCGTAAAAAAGCCGCTGCGGAGTTATCCACAGCGGCAAGTGAGAGGAATGAAGGTTCGTTGTTGTCTGTTTATATTTTTATCCAGTTCCTTTGTGTTCAGAAGATCTCGATGGTATCACCGACCATGATGCGCGGGACTTTATCGCCGCCAAGCACGATTTCGCCAGGCATTTCCGCTTTTTTGTCTTCGTTGAAGACCAGGGTGACATGACCACGCTCGCGCAGGTTTTGGATGGCTTCTTCGCCAATATCGACAATGCGGTATTCCCGGTCTGCGACAATGACCTGATCACCGATGGACGGATCTTCCCTGACATCGCCCTTGGTATGGGAAACAACCATGTTCGCATAGGCATAGGGGACGTCCTTGTCAAAAATGATGATGCTGTCCCGTACCTGCATGAGCTGCAGGGCAAAATCTCCAATATTGGTTACCGTAACTTTGTACTTCATAAAAATTCCTCCGGTTTCTTTTTAATTTTTCATTTGCAGGCCAATCTTTATCAGCTGCATGCTGCGTGCGGCTGCCTGTGTGAGCAGTGCTTCGGCCTGAGAAATGCACTTTTCAAGACTGATGGGGGAGCAGGGAGTGGCGGCAATGGCATCGATGCCCTGGGTGAGGACCTCATCTGCGTCAGAGCCCAGCGCCCCGGAGAGACAGAGCACAGGAATCTGCTGTTTTTTGGCAAGCCGGGCGATGCCGACCGGGGCTTTGCCATGTGCAGTCTGGGCATCGGTATGACCTTCGCCGGTAATCACGAGGCTGACATCCGTAAGGAGCTTTTCGAATGCAATGGTTTCCAGGATGAGCTGGATACCGTTGCACATCCTGCCGTTGGTGAACAGCATGAGGCCGGCGCCGAGACCTCCGGCTGCACCGCTTCCGGCAATGCCGTTGGCATCAATGCCGATATCGCGTCGGGCAATCGTATTGTAGTGGAAAAGTGCTGCATCGAGTTCCTGGACGATTTCCGGGGATGCTCCCTTTTGCGGTCCATAGACGGCAGAGGCGCCTTTGGGGCCGCAGAGCGGATTGTTCACATCGCTGGCAATGAGGATTTCCGTCTCTTTGAGCCTTGGGTCAAGATCCTGCAGCTCAATGCGGTCAAGCAGGGCAAGGGCGGCGCCGCCATGTGCAAGTGCATGGCCTTCGCTGTCCAGCAGTCCGGCACCAAGTGCCTGTGCCATACCAGCGCCTCCGTCGTTGGTCGCGCTGCCGCCAATGCCAATGATGATGCGTCTGGCGCCCTGATCGAGTGCTGCACGGATCAGCTGGCCTGTGCCATAGGTGCCCGCACGACGGATGTCGCGCTTGTCTTCCGGGATGAGCAGCAGGCCGGAGGCCTCGGCCATTTCAATGACAGCAGTATAGCTGTCTGCATTCTTCAACAGACCCCATTTGGCCTGGACGGGCTGGCCCAGCGGATTTTCTACCGTTGTCTGCATGAGCTGGCCGCGTCCTCCGCTGATGAGTGCATCGACTGTGCCTTCGCCGCCGTCGGCAATCGGGACTTTGATGACCTCTGCTTCGGGGAAAACGGCATGGACGCCATGCTCTATGGCTTGTGCTGCAGCAGCTGAGCTCAGGCTTCCTTTAAATGAATCGGGTGCAGCAATAATACGCATGTGTATTCACTCCTTGTCATGATAGATAGTACTATGGAATATAATATGCAAGCAGCGTGCCAGGTTTTTCATAAAATCGATGCTTTTTTTTCCAGCTTTTTGGCAGATTTCAGAAAAGAAAACTACAATTGATGCTGCAGATGTTGTATCATTTGTAGCTTTTTTTTACAATGAGCTGATAAAGACGCAGCTTGCGATAAAGCGTGCTGCGATCCATGCCAAGACTGAGTGCTGTACGGGAGATATTCCCCTGATGTTCATCGAGTGCCTGACGGATTCTTTCTGCTTCGCTTTGCGGCGGCTGTACTGCTGCTGCCGGAGCTGTGACTGTGCGGGAAGAAGTCTGCCTGTCCAGGATATCATCCCGGTCTTCCCAGTAGTTCTCTAATGCGGCAGCATCAATATCTGTCTCTCGGGCAATGATGCAAAGGCGTTCGATGAAGTAGCGCAATTCACGTACATTGCCCGGCCAGCTGTAGCTTTCCAGCAGATGCTCGGCTGAGGGAAGAAGTTTGTGCGGGCGATGATGCTTGAGCGCGTAATGGGCAAGGAAATGGCGCGCGAGGAGACGTTCATCGCCAGTGCGTTCACGGAGGGCGGGGATATGTACCGTGAGTACTTTGAGGCGGTAGAAGAGGTCCTGACGGAATTTTCCCTGTGCGACGAGTTCCGGCAGCTTTTTGTTTGTTGCCGCGATGATGCGTACATCGATGGGGATATATTTATCATCACCAAGCCGCATGACCTGACGTTCCTGCAGCACGCGAAGCAGGCGGCTTTGTCCATAAGGCTCCATTTCCGAGATTTCATCAAGGAAAATCGTGCCGCGGTGTGCCATCTCAAAAAGTCCTGCCTTTCCCTTGCGCCGTGCTCCGGTAAAAGCACCATCTACATAGCCGAACAGCTCGCTCTCCAAAAGGCTCATGGGCAGAGCTGCGCAATTGACCGCAACAAAGGGACCGTTTTTGCGGCTGCTTGCGTTATGGATACTTTGCGCGAAAAGTTCCTTGCCTGTGCCGGATTCGCCGAAAAGCAGTACCGTTGCATCGATTTCAGCAAATTCTCCGGCCAGCCGTTTGGCTTCCAAAATTTCTGGCGACTGGCCTAAAATGCGGTCGAAATGATATGCTGCCATGAACTTTTTGGTAAGTACTTCGTTGCGGATTTTGATTTCCATTTCCTGTATTTGGGTGACATCCTGCATTGTGACAGCCGCACCGATGACTTTTTTCTTTACGATAATCGGCAGGAAATTGAAATTGATCCAGAGAGGGCCGATGTGCAGGATTTTATCGATGATGCGCTGCTTTTGCTGCAGGCAGTCATCGAGAAAGGGCAGCATGGCTGCGAGCGGATGCTGCGGTGTCACGAAATCCTTCAGGGGATGACCGGCAAGCTCCTGATCGGATTGCTGCAGCAGGGGCTCTGCGGCTTCGTTGAGGAACCGGATGCATTTATTTGCATCTACGGAAAGTATTCCTTCCCGCAGGGCATTGACGACGGTGCTGAATTCTTTTGTGCGTTTACGTTCACTGCTGCGCGCGAGCAAAATCTTTTGTGCGGAGCGGAAGGCCTCGCGCAGCGAGCAGTCGCCGGACTGTACCAGATGGGTCAGAAAGCCGCGCCGGGCGGCGTATTCCGTGGCATTGGCACCGCCCATGAGAATATCAGTGGAATCCAGGGAGATGCGGTCGATTGCTGCGGTAATATCCTGAGGAGAATTCAGGGAAATCATGGTGAGCTCAATATCCAGAATCTTGGAAAGACGCAGGATGTCATTGGCCATATTGCTAAAGGCAAGATAGGTGATCCGGGGATGGGACAGCCCCGTCTGTTTCTTTGCTTCATAGAAAGCCTGCGCGAGATCCTGACCGGTGATCATGATTTCTACGACCGGGATACTGAGCTTTGCCTCGAGCATCAGATAGGCGGTGCCATAGCGGGAAATCAGTACATCGATATCGGTGTTTTCCAGGGATTTTGCCAGAGCTACAGCGTCGTTGAGCTGGGAAAAATAAAAATCCGTATCCGGATAGCAGCCCATTTCTTTGGCAATCTGCCTGCTGTTTTCGAGTAAAGTTTTATCTGGAGCAATAAATGCGATTCTTGACATGAATAAGCCTCTTTCTTTGATCCGATAAACGATTTTTGTGTTTGCTTTGCTACAACAAATGTAACATAAAAGAATCAAGTGTAGCAAGAGGTTTGGCAGAAATATTTAGGTAAGGGCTTACAAATTAAGGGCTGACAAGTTGGCATGTAAAATGCATAATATTCGTAGAGAAGCATTTAATCCATTGAAATGAGGAGTAAAGAATATGGCAGAAGATGAAAAAAAAGCACGCTGCATCAGGGTAACGGCAAAAGATAATGTTGCGGTTATCGTCAATGACGGGGGACTTAAAAAGGGCAGTGTACTGCCCGATGGTACGATTTTGCAGGATGATGTGCCGCAGGGGCATAAAGCGGCACTGACGGCGATCGGCAAGGGAGAGCCTGTCCTTCGTTATGGAAAGGTTTTGGGCTATGCTTTACAGGATATACCGCGAGGCGGCTGGATCAATGAATTCATGCTCGAACTGCCAAAGCCGCCGGAACTTTCCCAGTGGAAAATCGAGCCGCGCAGGCAGGAAAAAATCGAACCGCTGGAAAAGGAATATACCTTCCAAGGCTACCGGAATCCTGATGGCACAGCGGGCATTCGTAATATTTTGGGAATCCTGCCCAGTGTGCAGTGTGTCGTCGGGGTATTGCAGCAGGCAGTGAAGCGCCTGCGCGAAGAGATCCTGCCGAAGTATCCGGCGGTTGATGATATTGTTGTGCTCAATCATAATTATGGCTGTGGTGTAGCAATCAATGCACCAGAGGCCAAAATTCCCATTCGTGCGCTGCAAAATCTTGCGGTGCATCCTAATTTTGGCGGTGAGCTCCTGCTGGTAAGCCTTGGGTGTGAAAAACTTCAGCCGGAGCGTCTTGTACCGGAAGGAACTGCACCGGAAATCATCGTATTGCAGGAAGAACATGGTTATGGTGCGATGCTTGCGGATATCCTGTCGGCAGCAGAAAAATGCCTGCAGCGCCTGAATCGCAGGAAACGTGAGACCTTGCCGGTTTCCATGCTGACCATTGGCTTGCAGTGCGGCGGCAGCGATGCATTTTCCGGTGTTACGGCAAATCCGGCGATTGGCTATGCGGCTGACCTTCTGGTACGCGGCGGTGCGACGGTGCTTTTTTCCGAGGTTACCGAAGTGAGGGATGGGATTCATCTTTTGCTGCCGCGTTCAGCAGCGCCGGAGGTGGAGAAGAAGCTGATCAAAGAAATGCAGTGGTATGACCACTATCTTGAGCTCGGCGGTGCAGATCGCAGTGCGAATCCAGCGCCGGGCAATAAGAAGGGCGGACTGGCGAATATTGTCGAGAAAGCCCTGGGATCCATTGCAAAATCCGGCACGATGCCGATTTCCGATGTGCTGGAGCCGGGCGAAAAAGCCCAAAAGAAGGGGCTTGTTTATGCGGCTACGCCAGCAAGTGATTTTGTCTGCGGTACAATGCAGCTGGCTTCCGGCATCCATCTTCAGGTATTCAGTACAGGGCGCGGCACGACCTATGGGCTCGCCATGGCGCCAGTGCTGAAGGTGTCGACCCGTACGGAACTCAGGGAAAAATGGCAGGACATTATCGATGTCGATGCAGGACGCATTGCAACGGGCGATGCGTCCATTGAGGAGGTTGGCAGGGAAATCTTTGCGTTTATTCTTGCCGTTGCCAGTGGGGAGAAAGAAACCTGGGCGCAGCATTGGAAGCTTTATAATGATTTGTGTTTATTTAACCCGGCACCTGTGACCTGACGGGATATTTTTCCATCCGGCATAGCGCTATGCAAAGGCGCTGTGCCGGATTTTATTTGTTTGCGGATAAAAGCGCAGAAAAAAACCGCCCCGCAGGGCGGCTGGAATCAATCAGCGCAGAGACTGCAGATAAGCATCCATGGCATCTGCTACGTCCTTGGAATATTTGACGGCTTCGACGACGGTCTTGGCTCCTTTGACAACATCGCCGCTCGCGAATACGCCTTCGCGTGTCGTATGTCCGGTTGAATCGGTTTCCACCAGGCCGCGTTCTGTGACGGCGATTCCTTTGGTCGTGTTGACAATCTTGTCTTTTGGTCCCTGACTGACGGCAATGATCGTGCTATCGGCAGGGATGAGCTCTGGTTCACCTTCCGAAAGGATATTGCCTTCATCATCATAGTCCACGGGAACGAAGACAGGTCCTTCATCGGTAAGGCACTGCGGATGCATGCCCAGCTGGAAATCCACGCCATCGGCTTTGGCATAATCCACCTCACGCTGGCTGGCGGAGATATGATGGCTGCGCGCATAGATGGTGACGAAACGGCTGCCCTGCCGGATGGCGGTACGCGCGACATCCATGGCGGCATTTCCTGCACCGATTACCGCGACGCGGCCGCCCAGCTGATAGACTGACGGATTGAAGAGATAATTGATGGCATAGTGCACATTGCCCAGGCTTTCCCCAGGAATCCCCAGACGGCGCGGACGCCATACCCCTGTGCCAATGAAAATTGCCCCGTAGCCGTCTGCAAACAGATCGTCAACGGTCAGCGTGCCGCCAATGACCGTATTGGGGCGGATCCGGATGCCGAGCTCCAGCAGTTTTTTCTGGTAACGGTCCAGGATGGTTTTGGGCAGACGGAATTCTGGTATGCCATAGCGCAGTACCCCGCCAATCTGGTCATGGCTTTCGAACAGGGTAACATCATAGCCGCGCTGTGCAAGACGCATGGCAATCGTGATGCCGGCAGGTCCCGTGCCGATGATCGCAGCCTTCTGTCCTTTGGCAGGCTCGCGGTCCAGGACCATTTTGTCGAGATAGGCATCCGAGATGTAGTTTTCAATACTGGAAATCTGGATGTGCATGCCTTTGCGGCCCTGAATGCAATTGCCCTCGCATTGTTTTTCGTGATCACAGACCAGCGAGCAGACAATGCTCAGCGGATTATTTTCAAACAACATTTTGCCGGCCTCAGCGCTTTTCCCTTCCAGAAAAAGCCGGATCATTTCCGGAATTTTTGTATGTACGGGGCAGCCGTTCAGACTGCAAAGCGGCTTTTTGCATTGCAGGCAGCGTCGTGCCTCATTGATGACATGGATAGCCATAAATATTCCTCCCTATATGGTTTGCTATTGTTTTATACGATTTGCATGCCTTAATTGTATGAAATAATACACAATAAGTCAACAACATTTATCGTAGATTAGAAAGTTAATAAATGAACGTAATAATTACATCGATTGCAGCAGATATTTGGGGAAGGATAAGAACAAATGATGCTTTATACAACAAAAAAACAACAATTGTAGTAAAAAATACAGCATAAAATTGTGAAAAATAGAGCAAATCCAGCGGGAATCCAGCAGTTGAAAGTTGGCACGCAAAATGCAATAGATAAGGGTGTAAGATAAAATTCCAAAACATAAAGTGCTCAGAGGAGAGATTAGAATGTTTGAAGTAAAAGGAGTCGTACCACCGCTTATTACACCGCTGACGAAAGACGAGAAGCTTGACAAGGAAGGGCTGCGCCGTCTGCTGAACTATGTGATCGATGGCGGCGTCCATGGAATATTTGTCATTGGCAGCACCGGTGAGTTTTATGGGTTGTCGTTTGAAGAAAAAAGAGAGATCGTGCAGATCACTTTGGCTGAAGTCAATGGCCGCGTGCCGGTCTATGTAGGAGCCAGTGCCATTACAACACGCGATGGCATGCAGCTTGCGCAGATGGCCAAAGCAGAGGGCGCGGATGCGATTTCAGTGCTCACGCCGATGTTCATCACGCCGAATGATCGGGAACTTGAAGATCATTTTCGTGCGATTGCCAAAGCTGCGGATATTCCGAATATCCTCTATAACAATCCGGACCGCACGGGTGTGAATATGAAGGCATCTGTTGTCAAACGCCTTTCTGAGGTAGAGAATATTGTCGGCGTGAAGGATACCAGCGGTGATATGACGCTTACGGCAGAGTATATCCGCCTTACGCGCGATACGGATTTTGCTGTCATGGCGGGCAAGGATACGATGATTTTCCCGACACTGGCCTGCGGCGGCAAGGGCTGTGTAGCTGGTACGGCCAATGTACTGCCGAAGCTCGTTGTGGAAATCTACGAAAAATATATGGCCGGCGATTGGGAAGGCTCCCGGGAAGCGCAGTTCCGCCTTTCGTTGTTCCGCAATGCCTACAGTCTGGGCAGTTTCCCTATCGTGCCAAAGGATGCGCTGAATATCCTGGGCGTGAATGTCGGTCATCCAATCCGCCCAATCCAGCATATGACGGAAGAAAATCAGGAAAAACTGCGCGGTATCCTCAAAGAACTTGGGATGCTGCAATAAATCATCAAATCGAAAAATATCAGGGGGTATAAAAAATGAAAATTGGTTTTATTGGATTAGGAATTATGGGAAAACCGATGAGCAAGAACCTGCTCAAGGCTGGCTATGAGCTCGTCGTATCCGGACATAACAAGGCTGTTGCTGAGGAAATGAAGGCTCTTGGCGCAGAGGTAAGGGATACGCCGAAGGAAATTGCGGCTGTATCGGATATTGTCATTACGATGCTGCCGAATTCTCCGCAGGTCAAAGAGGTTGCGCTCGGGAAAAATGGCATTATCGAAGGTGCGAAAAAGGGCAGCGTGCTCATCGATATGAGCTCTATTGCGCCGCTTGCAAGCCGTGAGGTGGCAGCAGAGCTGGCAAAGGCCGGCATGGAAATGCTGGATGCACCGGTATCCGGCGGTGAGCCGAAGGCAATTGATGGA
Source organism: uncultured Selenomonadaceae bacterium (assembly GCA_964611665.1). Lineage (GTDB taxonomy): Bacteria > Bacillota > Negativicutes > Selenomonadales > Selenomonadaceae > CAZTAP01. The sequence goes on from CAZTAP010000043.1 coordinate 10,696, forward strand.
ACCATCTCCGTCATGGTTGGCGGCAAGCAGGAAGTCTTTGATCAATATTATGAGGTCATGAAGGCTATGGCCGGCTCGGTTGTGCGTACGGGAGAAATCGGTGCAGGCAATGCAACCAAGCTTGCCAATCAGATCATTGTGGCGATCAATATCGCAGCTGTGAGTGAGGCTTTTACGCTGGCAGAGAAAATCGGCGTGTCGCCGGATCTCGTCTATCAGGCAATCCGCGGCGGCCTTGCCGGCAGTACGGTGCTGGATGCCAAAGGACCGATGATGATGGATCGCAATTTCAAGCCGGGATTCCGCATCAATCTCCATATCAAGGATCTTACAAATGTATTGGAAACCTCTCATCATCTGGGAATCTCCCTGCCGCTTACGGCCGGAGTCATGGAAATCATGCAGGCACTGAAAGCAGATGGACACGAAGCAGAGGACCATAGCAGTATTGTAAAATATTACGAAAAGCTTGCGAATATCGAGGTAAAGCGTTAATCCTGTGCGTTGACTATGATTTTATGCCGGGAACCATTTATGGTATACTTTTCATAAATGGTTCCGGCTGAGCTTTCGCAGGCTGCAGGCAAAAGCTTGTGAAGTAAATAACAATTTCAGAAGGAGAGGAACCTTGTATGGCAATTCTAATCGTTGCTTTTGGTGTACTTTTATTGCTCTTGCTCATGGTCAAACTGAAGCTCGATGGCTTCATGTCACTCATACTCGTTTCCCTGATTGTAGGCTATATGGAAGGCCTGCCGATTACGAAGATTCCAGCGACCATCTATAAGGGAATCGGCGGACAGCTCAATAGTCTGATCCTTATTCTCGCTTTTGGTGCTATGCTTGGCAAGCTGCTTGGCGATTCCGGCGGTGCGCAGCGGATTGCGATGACGCTCATTGACGCTTTTGGCAGGAAAAATGTGCAATGGGCGATGATCCTGACCGCACTGATCATTGGCATCACGATGTTTTTTGAAGCAGGCTTCATCGTCATGATTCCAATCGTTTTTACGATTGTGATGGAAACCAAAATGCCGCTGATGTATGTTGGTCTGCCAGCGGTAATTGGCTTGTCGACGACGCACAGCTTCCTGCCGCCGCATCCGGGGCCGTCTGCTGTCTGCGGCATTTATGGCGCAAGCATCGGCAATACGCTTTTGCTGGGCATGTTGATTGCGATTCCGGCAGCCATTATTGTTGGCATATTTTACTCGCGTACGAACTGGGTGAATTCGGTAAAATCATCCATACCGGGCGGCCTGGTTTCGACGCGTGTTTTCAAGGATGAGGAGATGCCTGGTTTTGGCGTAAGCCTTTTCTGTGCGCTCGTTCCTGTGCTGTTTATCGCTTCCGCGACCTTTGCCGGCTTTCTTTTGCCAAAGGACAGTGAAGCGTTCATCCTGCTCAGCTTCATCGGGGCGGCGCCGATTGCCTTGATGCTCAGTACGTTGATTGCCATGTACCTGTTGGGGCTTCGCCGCGGCGATAATATCCAGTCTATTACGAATTCCATGAAAGATTCTGTGAAATCCATTGCGATGATCATTCTGGTCATCGGTGCCGGCGGTGCATTCAAGCAGGTCATCGTCGATGCTGGTGTGGGCAAGGACATTGCGGAGCTTACCACGGGGCTGGATCTTTCTCCAATCATTCTGTCCTGGGGCGTAGCAGCTCTGGTGCGCACAGCGGTCGGCTCGGCCACCGTTGCAATTACGACGGCAGCAGGCATTGTGCTGCCAATCGTCCAGGCCAGCGGCATCAGCCCGGAGCTCATGGTACTTGCGACCTCTTCAGGCAGTATCTTTGCTTCTCATGTCAATGATCCGGGGTTCTGGATGTTCAAGGAATATTTCAATATCCCGGTTGCCCAGGCCATCAAGGTAAGGACCACATATACCTGTATTCTTTCCGTATTGGGCCTGATTGGCGTACTGATCCTGCATGCAGTGATCGGATAAACTGAAAAAGAAAAAGGAGAATTTATCATGAAAAATGGCAAATCACCAAAAATCACAGAAATGAAGGTTATCCCCGTAGCGGGTCACGATAGCATGCTGCTGAATCTCAGTGGAGCACATGGAGCTTTTTTTACGCGGAATATCATTATCCTCACCGATGAAACCGGCAATACCGGTGTAGGTGAAGTACCGGGCGGTGAGAAAATCCGTCAGACACTTGAGGATGCGAAGACAATCGTAGTTGGACGTTCGATTGGTGCGTACAACCATATCCTCAATGATGTGCGTGAAGCATTCAAGGACCGCGATGCAGAGGGCCGCGGCCTGCAGACCTTCGATCTGCGTACGATGATCCATGCCGTAACAGCTATTGAAGCGGCCTGCCTTGATCTTCTGGGCAAATATCTTGGTCTGCCGGCCTGTGAGCTTTTGGGTACAGGCCGTCAGCGTGACGAAGTGGAGTTCCTGGGCTATCTTTTCTTTGTCGGTGACCGCAAAAAGACAGATCTGCCGTATCTTTCCGGTGAACATGAGACCGATGAATGGTATCGTCTGCGCACGGAAGAAGCACTCACGCCGGAAAGCGTCGTAAAGCTTGCACAGGCTTCTTATCAGCATTACGGCTTCCGGAATTTCAAGCTCAAAGGCGGCGTACTGAAGGGTGAAGATGAGATCAAAGCCATTGAAGCACTCAAAAAAGCATTCCCGGATGCACGTATCACACTGGATCCGAATGGTGCCTGGTCTCTTGCCGAGGCAATCCGCCTGTGCAAGGGCCGTACGGATATCCTGACCTATGCGGAAGATCCTTGTGGTGCAGAAAATGGCTACTCCGGGCGTGAAATCATGAGCGAATTCCGCCGGGCGACAGGTCTGCCGACAGCAACCAACATGATTGATACAGACTGGCGGCAGATGGGGCATGCCATCATGCTGCAGGCCGTGGATATTCCTCTGGCTGACCCGCATTTCTGGACCATGCAGGGTGCGGTGCGCGTTGCGCAGGTGTGCAGTGAATGGGGCTGGACCTGGGGTGCACATTCCAACAACCATTTTGATATCTCCCTTGCCATGGTTGCACAGACAGGTGCAGCGGCACCAGGGGAAATCACGGCACTGGATACGCACTGGATCTGGCAGGAAGGCACAGACCGTCTCACGAAACAGCCGATGGCCATCAAGGATGGCAAGATCAAAGTTACCGATGCACCGGGACTTGGCGTAGAAATCGATATGGAACGCGTGGCAGCAGCACACAAGCTTTATATCGACAACAATTGTGGTGCACGCGATGATGCCAGGACCATGCAGTATCTCATTCCGGATTGGAAATTCGACAATAAGAGGCCTTGCCTTGTTCGTTAAGGCATGCTGATTCATAAGAATAAACTTCAGGGACGGTTCTCTATTTCGCAGCAGATAGAGGACCGTCCCTGAAGTTATATAAAAGCCGCTGGATTTGTCGGAAAAACAGGCAGGATTCTTGCGAGATTTCCAGAATCTATAAAATAGCATATTGTACGGAATTTTCGGAAAGCTGATGTACTGACAGAGGATAGTAAATCGATTCGCTGTTTGGAAGGAGGAATCGAGATGGGAGAAATGGAATCTCTGGAAAGGCATTTTAGTACGATGCCGGAGGCTTTTGCATTATTTGAAGTCCTGCTTGATCCAATCAAGGACCCCTATGATTTTCGTTTTCTGTATTTGAACGAAGCCATGGCAAAATTGATGGGATTTGCTAAACAGAATTTGCTGGGATCAAAATATTATCAGATCTTTCCTGATGGTGACCGGAAGTGGCTGACGTTTTATTATGATGCTGCATTCAATCGCAAGCAGCATATCCTGCGCAAGTTCTATAGCCGGGAAATAAAAAAATATCTGCGCATTGTCTGTTATCCCTGGCCAGGAGCCAATCTTTGCGCCTGCCTGTTTTCGGATGAAACGGATTATGTGAAGGCAGACAAGCGGCTTTATCAGGCCAATAAAAATCTGGAAGAAGCGAAGCTGAAGCTGGATAAGGCCTATGCTGAGGCAAAGAAGGCAAATGATGATAAGACGGAGCTGCTGGCTTCGGTAAGCAAGGGAATACGCACACCGCTGGATGGCATCCTCGGCTATATCAATCTTGCGATGAAAATCGACCGTCCGGAGCTGATCCGGGAGTATCTGGAAAAAATTCAGGATTCTGGACAGACGCTGCAAAAGGTTATCAACAAAACGGCAGACCTCAGCCGGATTGAACGCGGTGAGATCGTTTTGAATCCGGAGCCAATCAGCTATGCTGTTTTGCTGCAGGCAATCTTTGATATGATGAAGCCAGCAATGGAGGCTAAGCAAATCGAATTCGTGGCAGATACCAGCAAAGCTGCTCTGCCGAATGTCTATCTTGATATTTTGCGCTTTCAGGATATCATGCTCAATATCTTGTCGAACGCCATTAATTTTACTGCGGAGAATGGACGCATAGAGTTCATGGTAGAAACACTGGAACTTACGGAAAAATCGGTTCAGGACCGCATTGTCATCCGGGATACTGGCTGTGGAATGAGCAAAGATTTCCTGCCGCATCTTTTTGAGCCCTTCAGCCAGGAATACAGAGAAAGCCGGGCCAGGGACAGCGGCGCCGGACTGGGCATGTCGATTGTGAAGAAGCTTGTAGAGCTTATGGGCGGACAGATCCAGGTAAAAAGCGAGCTGGGAAAGGGAACGGAGTTCACGCTTTATATGCGTACAGCATTGGCACCTTCGAATTATGATCCGAAGAAGCCGCGCCAGCGCATTGATATTTCCCTGGATATCGTCGAAGGGAAAAAGGTGCTGCTCTGTGAAGATGATGAAGTCAATCAGGAGCTTGCTGCGGCGATTCTGGAAATGCAGAATATCGAAGTCGTCTGTGCAATGGATGGCAGGGAAGGATTGGATATTTTCATGAAATCAAAGCCAGGGGAATTTGCGGCTGTTCTTTTGGATGAGCGCATGCCGGTCCTGGATGGAGTGGAAACAGCGCGCAGAATCAGGAATCTGCAGCGCGAAGATGCACAGGAGGTACCTATTCTGGCGCTCAGCAGCAATACCTATGAGAACTCCATGAAGCGTGCGCGTGAAGCTGGCATGGATGCATATCTGCTCAAGCCGTTCGAGCCAGGCAAAGTACTGGAAACACTGGCAGAATGTATGGTGAAGAAGCATCAGCCAGAGGAAGTCTGAAGGAAAGGATCATAAGGAAATGGAAAAGAAAAATTTACGGATCTTATTGTATGCAGATGAGCCGGAACGTTTTGCTGTTTTGAAAAAAGTCATTCCCCGTTCGGGATTTACGCACGAATTTCTGCCCGATGGCCTGGAAATCACGGAGGATAATTGCCAGCTGGCAGATATCGTCATCGTGAGCCTGCCAATCGCCAACCTGCCGGCGGAGCTTCGCTCCTGGTGCAGCGGCTGGCTGATCCTTTGCGAGCCGCGTGAAGATGGTGCAGTGGATACAAGCCTGGATAAATCCCTGCTGCTGGATGTCATAGATGACCTCTGGGTTGGGCCGTTCGGGGCAGAGCGGCTGAAGTTCTATTTCCGCCGTTTCCTGCGCGAGGTTTATTATACCTGGAGTACACTCATGGGAACGGATGAAGAGACGAGAGAGCGCAAGCGTCTGCTGGAAAAAGAGGTTGCCATCAAGAACCGTACGATCCGGGATATGCAGAAGCAGATCCTTGTGAGCTTTGCAGATCTGGTCAACAGCCGGGATCATGCGATCGGCGATCATATCCGCAATACGAGCCTGTACATGGATATCCTGCTCAAAGAACTGCAGCGGGAAGGAACCAAGCCGACGCTTGAGGAACAGTCCTATTGTGATGAGATATCCCAGGCAGTGCCGCTGCATGATATCGGGAAAATCTCCATACCGGACAGTATCCTGAATAAGGAAGGACGCTATACAGTCAATGAATATGCTGTGATGCGCTCGCATACGGAGCGCGGCGGCAGGCTTATTGAAAAGACGCTTTCCCGTCTGCAGAACTATCGTTACTATCAGATTGCCAGGAATATGGCGCTTTATCATCATGAGAAATGGAACGGCACAGGATATCCTGCAGGACTCAGAGGCAAGGATATTCCGCTTGAAGCCAGAATCATGGCAGTTCCGGATGTATTCGACGCGCTTATCTCAAAGCGTCCTTATCGTGAAGCGCGTACGGTTGAACAGGCCTATGTGATCATCAAGGCCGGGGCCGGAACGCAGTTCGATCCAGAGGTTGCGGCCGCATTTATCCTTGCCAGGCCAAAGATCGAGAAGGTCGTAAGAGAGAAAATTTATCATATGTGAGAAAATGCCGCTCTTCGGAGCGGTATTTTTATGGAAAAAATGGAGAGAAAGGTGTCATTCCGGTATTCACCGATAAATATCAATAATTAGAATTTTCATCTTGACATTTCAAACAAGATGGAATAAAATGAATTACAGTTAAGTTAACCGCTTAACTAATAAAAAACAAGCCAATAAAATGCTTTATGAATAAAAGCTTATTTGTAAAACACAGGCTTCTTTTTTTGCATTATTAAGTTAAGCGCTTAACTTAACTGGGAACAGCTGTTCAATATGGTTTTGTGATGCATAAAGTTTTTGATTTAGCATAGCTTTATGAGAATGGGAGTGTATACGGTGAAGATAGCAATTATTGGTGCGGGAGCGATGGGGTCTATCTATGGTGCATATTTATCAAAACGGCATGAGGTTTGTCTGATTGATAAAAATGAAGTCATTGTCGAGCAGATTAATCGGGCTGGAGTGATCTTGCAGGAAGCAGGCAAAGATACCATTTATCATCCGAAAGCCTGTATTACATCGCAAGGGCTGGGAAAAATGGATCTTGTGATTTTATTTGTTAAGGCGCTTTACTCGAAGTCGGCTTTGGAAGAGAACAGGGACATTATCGATGATAAGACCTGCTTGATGACTTTGCAGAATGGCTCAGGTCATGAAGATATTTTGCAAGAGGCAGCGCCGTTGGAACGGATTATTATTGGAACAACAGAGGATAATGGCTGTGTTCTTTCGCCTGGTCATGTGCGTCATGGGGGAGCAGGCAGGACGAATATTGGTATGCTGACAACGGATGTTCATGGTACACTGCCGAAACTC
>CAZTAP010000044.1:0-17258 GCA_964611665.1 uncultured Selenomonadaceae bacterium
CCCAGAAGGTAAAGAACATCGTGACCTTCTTGCCCATGGCAGCCGCGCCATTCGCGATGACAAAGGAAGCCAGTGCCTTATCGAGATCGCCGCTGAATACCACAATGGTCTTATGGTCATTTGCCTGCGGCAAAGCGTTCTGCCGCAATGTCTCTGCTTCGGTCTCCGGTGCAGCGGCAGGCTGGCCTGCCGCATGTTTCTGCACCTGTACGATGACCTGCCCGTTTTTCTTTTCCCGGGAAATAAGCAGATTTCCTGTCGAGCGGCACCAGGCCTCGCTGTCAGCGAAAAATCCGGGATCCGAGGCCGTGGCCTCGACAATCTGGCCTTCCTGCATGCTGTCTACCTGACGCTTCAGGCGCATGAGCGGTCCCGGACAACTGAGGCCGGTGAGATCCAGCTCGATCTGTGCCAGCCCGCTCCCGGGTGCTTCGTTTCCTGCTTTTTCTGCCGGGCTGCCCGCTAGTGTCTCTGCCGCTGCGGCATCCGGTCTGGCCGCATAGTCCTCCACGAGCACAGAACTCCAGCCGCCCTGAAGATTTTTCACCGCATAGCCATGCTGCTTCAGGATGCGTTCCGCCAGATAGCCGCGCAGACCGACCTTGCAATAAACGATCAGCGGCACTGCCGGGTCAAGCTCATCGAGCCTTGCACGCAGATCATCCAATGGAATGTTCTCTGCCCCGTCCAGATGTCCGCTTTCATACTCCGGCACGGTACGCACATCGATGAGCCGTGCGCCCTTCTGCATGGCCGCCGGCAGCGCATCATAAGCAATCTGTTCCGTGAGACCCTCAAGGATGTTCTGCGCAATATAGCCAGCCATATTCACCGGATCCTTGGCCGAGGAGAACGGCGGCGCATAAGCCAGTTCAAGATCAGCAAGCTCCGGTGCTGTGATTCCCGCACGCATTGCAGCCGCAATCGTATCGATGCGTTTGTCCACGCCATCAGCTCCCAGAATCTGCGCGCCAAGGATTTTCCCGTCCACAGCAAAAATAAGCTTCATGCTCAGCTGCATTGCCCCCGGATAATAATTGGCATGCGAAAACGGATGCAGCTTCAGCGTCCTGTAGTCCTGATCGCGCACAAAGCCTGCGCGCTGCAAAGCCCGTTCATTCCTGCCCGTTGCTGCAGCCGTAAGGCCAAAGACCTTCAGCACCGAAGTGCCCTGTACACCAGCATACACATGCTGCAGACCACTCATATGATCTGCAGCCAGCCGTCCCTGACGGTTTGCCGGTCCGGCCAGAGCAAGCGCTGCCGGCTCTCCGGTCTGCGCATTGCGTGTAAGCACAGCATCTCCGACCGCATAGACATCCGGCTCATTTGTCTGCAGAAACTCATTGACCAGAATATGGCCGCGCGCATCAAGCTCGATGCCCGTATGCTGCAGAAAGGCCGTATCCGGCTGCACACCGATTGCCAGTACGACAAAATCTGCCGCAAGGCTCTGTCCATCGGACAGAACGACATGCAGCGGGGCATCCTGTGCCTCTTCAAATCGTGCCACACCGTTCTTCAGCACAAGGCCGATGCCATGTTCATTGAGCTCCTGCTCTGCACGTTTGACCATGTCCGTATCGAACGGTGCGAGGATATGCGGTGCTGCCTCGACGAGCGTGACGGACAGACCTCGCTCGCGCAGATTCTCCGCTGCCTCCACACCAATGAAACCACCGCCTACAACAACAGCCCGGCCAGTGTCGGCATAGTCCGAAGCCAGTTTCTGCAAAGCATCGGCATCCGGTACCGTGCGCAGCGTAAGAATACGCTCATGCGCAATGCCCGGAATTGGCGGTTTGATTGGCTTTGCACCTGGTGCAAGCAGCAAAGCATCATAGCTTTCCTCATAGGTGCCTTGTTCCGCCGAACGTACAACGACCTTTTTCTTTCCCGTATCCAGACCGATGACCTCGCTCTGCGTGCGCACATCAATGCCAAAACGCTGGTGGAAGGATTCCGGCGTCTGCACGAGCAGCCTGTCCCTCTCCTTGATGATCCTGCCCACATAATACGGCAGCCCGCAGTTCGCAAACGAAATATATTCACCGCGTTCAAACAGGATGATTTCCGCCGTCTCATCCAAACGGCGCAGTCTTGCTGCAGCTGTAGCCCCACCGGCCACACCGCCAACAATCAGATACTTTTTCATCACTCAGCACCTCTTCCTTTATCCTCACCAAATAACGCCTGCAGGAGCTTTTCAACCTGCTCATTCGCCAGTGTATAACGTATTTCCAGACCATTCCGGGTGCCTTCGATGACCCCGGCCGTGCGCAGCTTCGCAAGATGCTGGGAAATCGTTGACTGCGGCGCAGCCAGACACTCCTGCATATGAGATACATTGCAGCCGCCATGCAGCCAAAGTCCCCGGACGATGCAAAGCCTTACCGGATGTGCAATGACCTTCAGCAGCTCCGCCGTCTGTGCAAGCTCAGTTACATCATTTTCCATGATCTCATCTCCAATATTAGTATATTTATATATTACGATACATTGATATATTTGTCAAGAAAAAAGAGACCATCGTGCAAAAACTGCCTGACGGCCTCCTGACTTCATTCCTGCTCTGTCTCCGACAGGATTTTTTTCAACGTTCCCATAGCACGGAACAGAATCACCCCGACATTGCCCGCACTGATGCCTGCCAGTTCGGCAATTTCCTGATTGCTCATATCCGACCAGTATTTGAGCTCGATGATCCGCCGATCCCGTTCCTTCAGCTGATCCATTGCCAATAAAAGCTCACTGCAGTCTTCTTTGACCAGCACCTCTCCTTCGGGCGTCGGATGTTCATCGGCCGGATCAAAGAAATCCTCCCAGGCGGCCTCCTGTCTGCGCTGCTGCTTGCGAAAATAATCCGTCATACAGTTTTGCGCAATGCGGAAGATCCAGGTCGAAAAAGCCGCTTTTTCCGGTTGATATTCCTTCAGATGACAATACATTTTTTCGAAAGCCACGCTTACGATTTCATCAGCCGCCGCACTTTGCTTGACACGCGCAAACAAAAAATTATAGACACGGGGGAAAAAATATTCGTACAGCTCCGAAAAAGCCAGTTCATCCGTCTGCGCCCGAAGGGCCAGCTCATTATAATACGAAGTATTCTTTTCTTCCATAGCTTTCATCCTCTCAGGCAACCTGGCGCTGGATCAATTTGGCAAACAGCCCATCCATGGCTGCCAGCTCCTCATAGGTGCCATTCTCTACAATACTACCGCCATCCATTACAAGGATACGGTCTGCGTCGCGGATCGTCGTAAGACGATGCGCTACAATCACACGCGTACAATGCATTTGGGACAGGCTCTGTGTAACGATTGCCTGCGTACGATTATCCAGCGCGCTTGTCGCTTCATCCAGCAGAACAATCGCCGGCTTGTTCGCCAAAGCACGTGCGATGAGCAGCCGTTGACGCTGTCCGCCGGAAATATTGCCGCTGCCCTCACTGATTATCGTATACATGCCCATCGGCATTTCACGGATATCATCAGCGATGCCGGCACGCTCGGCCGCCAGCCACGCATCATCCATGGTAAGCGAGCTCGTACCTACGATATTCGTAAAAATATCCCCTGACATCAGCTGACCATTCTGCAGTACAACGCCCATCTGACTGCGCACCGATGAAACATTGAGCTCGGCCATATCCTGCCCATCAAAATAGACAGCCCCCGACTTCGGTGTTTCGAATCCCAGCAGCAGGCGGATCAAGGTCGACTTGCCGCAGCCGGACCGCCCAACGATCGCCACGGTCTCTCCTGCGCGGATGCGGAAGGAAATATCCCGGAGCACCTCCGGCCCGTCCGCCTTATAGGCAAAGCTGACATGAGAAACCTCGATGCTGCCGGCAAGGACTTCAGCATCGACCTTATCTTCAGTAATCTCCGGCTCTGCCTCAAGAATCGGCTTGAGATTTTCGATATGCGGCTTCAGCGAAAAAAGTCCGGTCGCAAGACCGACCATTGCAATCATCGTCCCATTGAAACTGCCATAGGCAGCATTGAAGCCCATGAACTGCGCATAGCCCATCGTCTGCACGGAAACGCCATTGACCGTTTCCCGCATGCCGTAGACCACGGTATAAAAAAGCAGCATGGTAAGGATAAACGGCTGGATACTGCCGATGATCCCGTTATAGTTGCCCTGCCAGCGCAGTTTGAGATTCCATTTCCATTCCTCGCCAAAAACCTTGGACCACAAATAATAGGCCCGGGCTTCAGCACCCTGCACACGGAACTTCGGCAATCCATTGAAAATTTCCTGCACCTGTCCGGCCACCTTGTTCGTCGCCTGGATCATATTCCGCTGCAGAGAAAATACCCTGCGGTAAATCACGGCAATCACCAGTGCATAGACAAGCCATACCGCAATGGCTGCCAGGGTGAGCTTCATGCTGTAATAACACATGAGGAACAGGCTCCAGAAGGAGAAAATGAAATTGAATACACCTCCTACAAAATCACCGGTCACCAGCCCTTTGATCGCATTCAGGCTGCCCATGCGCTGCAAAAGCTCACCGGTCTGGAAATCACGGAAAAACTTCGTTGGCAGCGACAGAAGACGGTTCCACAAAGCAGCCTCTGTCGTCATATCCAGATGGGCACTGATGCGCAGGACCGCAATGGAACGCACAAGAGAAACACCTGCCGTGGAAAAACCAACGACCATCATGACCTGGGTAACCGTAGCCAGACCCTGCCTGTCCTGAATGGGCAGAATATCACTAAAAATCGTTTCCGTCACAATCGGCGAAAAAATTGGAATAAGTCCGCCCAGCAGACTTGCGAGCAGGATCGTCTTGTAATCATCACGCCAGCATTGATTGAACATGAATTTCAGCAGATCCCGGATTTTGAGCTTGCGTGCCGGAAAACCTCCATAACAGACAAATGCATCCTTATCGATCTGCTCAGCGACCTCCGCCGTGATAGGAATCCCCTCCGGCTTTGCCTGCGTGACCAGCTGGTATTTTTGGGCCGTGACCGGCAGCAGTGCTGCCACTTCCTTCTTCGGCCCATAATATCCCATCATGACACCGCAGTCCATAGTATACCAGTTCTTTTCCAGAGAAATCAGCCGCAGCTGCATTCCGCCTTTTTGGATAAGACGCCGCAGGATGCTCAGCTGATCCAGCTTCTTGGCAATATCTTCCGCAATATGGATGCCCTCGGTCTTCATATGAAGAGCTGCCGCGATACGGCGCACCACATAGACGGCTTCACGCATTTTGGTATCCGGCGAGATGGACTCTGCCTCTTCTGCGAGGGCATCCTCTTCCAGAAGATTGTCAACTGCCCCCTGCAGCAAACGTTCATGCTGTTCCCTGCGCCAGGATAGCTTGGTATCCGACTGCTTTGCCAGCAGACGAAAACGCGCGCCGATCAACAAGGCAAGGATTTCCTGATGCTGGAGAAAGATCTCCCAGAGTTCCGCTTCCGTTGCTGCCGCTGAAAAAAGCTCTTCCCTGTCCCACAGCATGAGCATATCATCGCCGCGATCTGCAAGGAACTTCAGCCAGGGAAGCTCGATGAGCTGCCGGAACCATTGCTGCATTGTCCGACGCAGACCTTCAACGCCTGCCGGCTGCAGATTGCCGGTAAATTCCCTTGGCCCAGTCTCGAGCAAGACCTCAGTTTTAGCATAAACAAAAATCTTTGTCATCGAAAACGTATCAATTGCTGGAAAAACCAGCTCGCCTGCTGAGAGCTCCAGCAAGAAAATCTGCCGATAAGACTTCGCAGCAGTCGCCACGGCATAAACCTCGACGCTTCCCTTTACAATACGGACAAGGCTTCCGTCCTCTTCTATTTCCCGCCGCGTCCCTGGCAGCAGTTTTTCCAGCGAAACAGGTGGTTTTTTCGACTCATCTGTCATGTTCATCATCTCCCCGCTGCCGTTCCTCTACCAGCCTGTGATATGGTCCGTCCCGCAGGATCATTTCCGCATGTGTGCCGCGCTCGACGATCTTGCCATGCTCCAGCACAATGATTTCATCACAATCCCGTATCGTGGACAGCCGATGTGCTACCACCAGGCAGGCACAGCCACGACGCCGGATGTTCTGCAGGATCTGCTGCTCCGTGATCGGATCCAGCGCACTTGTCGCCTCATCCAGGACCAGCAGGGACGGCTGATTCGCCAGAGCACGTGCAATCTCCATGCGCTGACGCTGCCCGCCGCTGAAATTATTGCCGCCCTCGCTCACCCTGCCCTCATAGCTGCCGTCCAGCTGCAGGATATCCTCATGGATACAGGCATCCCTGGCTGCAGCAATGATATCCGCGCGGCGGATAGACTCATCGAATAACGTAAGATTATCCTTTACCGTCCCGGTCAGCTGAAAAATATCCTGATCGACACTGGAAAGCGAATTCACAATGACCTCGCGCGGAATTTCTCTGCGCAGCATGCCATCAAAGCGAACCTCACCTGACCACTCCTCATAAAGCCCCGTGACAACCTTCGCAAGCGTCGATTTGCCGCTGCCCGAAGCCCCTACCACTGCAGTCCAGCGGCCAGGCTCGATGGTCATCGAAAAATGCTCCAAAAGAGGCGGCTCCAGCGGGCTGTAGCCAAAGCTGATATCTCTGAGCTCCAACCGGCCAGACAAGCGTGATTTGCCCATCGGTTTCGGTTCGATTGCAGGATAATTCAGCGAATCGACTTCATATCTGCGTACATCATCGAGACGCTGCATCTGCATTTCTGTTGTCTGCAGCGTCGAGCCAAGACCGAGGATCCTGCCGAACGGTGCCTGAAAGCTTCCCATAAGGCTTTGGAACGCGGTAAAAATACCGGCGGTCATCAGTCCATCCATAATAGAAAATCCACCTACGGTCATGATGAGCGCGCTGTTCACACCACTCAGCAAAAGCGGCAGCATCGTTGTTGTCTGTGACAAAATCTGGATTTCCTGCGTACCATTCAACACTTTGGCCCGGTAACCGGCCCATTTCGTGAAAAAATCATTTTCATTGCCGTTAGCCTTGATGGTCTCGATCATCTGCAGGCCATTCATCGCCACACCATATTCCTTGCCGCTGTCCTGCTGCACGCGCATCGTCATTTCAATGATACGGCGGCGCAGATAGAAGAAGATCCCCACATCGACAAGACTGAAAGAAACACCAATAATGGTAAGTGTCACATTGTATTGCAGCAGCAGACACAAATAGAATACCGCAATGAAAATATCCAATAATACCGTAGCCACTGAATCGCTCAGTACTCCTGCAATGCTTTCATTGAAGGATACACGTGAAGCGATCTCACCAATGAAGCGCTGCTGGAAAAAATGCATCGGCAGCTGCAGCACATGCCAGAAAAAGCTGCTGGAATCTGCCAGCGTAAGCTTCTGCTGCCAGCGCGTAAGACACCAGGCGCGCAGCCAGCTCAGAATGCCCTGCACGATAAACGAGATAAACATAGCGACACAAAGATTGAACATCCAGTCCGGATGCTTCTCGGTCAAAATATCATCAAGGAAAATCTGGCTGAATACAGGGGAAGCCAGCCCCGGAACAATACAAAACAGTCCGATGAGCATGACGAAGACGGCCGCCCACTTATCCGCCCAGAGCTTCTCGCCCACTGCCTTCAGGATACTGTACCGGTGCCCCGAACGAACGAAGCCTTCGCCGGGCTTGATGGTCAGCACAACACCCGTATAGGACGTACGGAAATCCTCCCAGTCAATGATGCGATGTCCCACAGCCGGGTCGTTCAGGTAGGCTTTCTCCTTGCGGATACCCTCAAGCACCACGAAATGATTGAATTCCCAATGAATGACGACCGGGAATTCCATTTCCCTCAGATTATCCGCACTGCAGCGCCAGCCTTTGGCATCACAGCCGCGTGCCCGGGCGGCTTTCAGGATACAGCTGGCCTTGCTCCCGTCACGGTTTACACCGCATTCCTGCCGCAGCTTTTCCAAAGGAACCCAGAGACCATAATAAGCAAAAATCATGCCGAGCGAAGCCGCACCACACTCAGCCGCCTCCATCTGCAGGACGGTCGGTGTCTTTACCTTTTTTCTCTGCCCCATAATCACCGACTCCTTAACCACTGGCTGAGTTTATAAAACACCTTGGAAATTGGCGGCTTGCGATCGATGACAATCGAGCCTGTGCAATAACTCCCGGCAGAAATCGCTTTATGCTCTCCTACGACAGAAGTCCACAGATACCCGGAAGGTGAGCTTTCATCCTTGACCAGATCAAAACGCACTTCGACCAATGCACTGTTTTCCTTGGTCAGTATCCATTGCGCAAGCTGGGCATTGCCAAGAGCCTTCTGCAGCCCTGTCTGGGATATCGGATACTCCGATACCGTACGCACTACACCAAGCAGGCTGCCCGTCTGCGAAGTATCGCTGCCGTTCGGAGCGAGCTGCAGGGTCATGCCCGGTTTGATACGTTTCCCCTTATCGACAGGAATATAGAACACACCGGACAAATCCTTGCGCTCCTGGTCACGGCGCAGCGTGCAGATCGGCATTCCGGCCGTGACCACACTGCCCTCCTGTACAGAAACCTCATCAATGATTCCATCATAATCGCTATAGATCTCCTCACTGACCTTCTCCTGATACTTCTTCGCATCATACTGCGAAGCACGATTCAAAGCTTCACGATCATTGCCGGCAAGATTCATATCATACTGCGCCATGCGCGTCTCGGCTCCCTGCGCTGGCTGATCCATGCGTGCAATCAGATCGCCCTTTTTCACGCGGCTTCCCGTATGCACATAAAGCTGCGCGATTTTGCCATTCGCCATATGGGAAACGTTCACCACACCGGCAGAATCCAGGATCATGCCCATGCCATCTGCCTTTTCCGTAAATGCACCGAAAACCGACCAGAGCACGACAGAAAACACCAGAACCCCTATGGAAATCAGCCCCATCCAGCCAATCGGATTCGTAATCTTCAGCATGCGGTCCAGCCGCTCAGGAGAACGCATCTTGTCCAATGCCTCACGGCTGAAAATCTTATTGACGTCCATCGTCCTCAGCCTCCTTAACTTCGACATCTGCCTTCATGCCATCCTCCAGGCCTTCAGCACCTGAAGTGATTACGATATCTCCCGGCTGCAGACCGGACAGGATCTCAATATATTCCGTATCATCGACGCCAGTCTTCACTTCACGGCGCTCCAGAAGTCCATCAGCATTCCAGACATAAACCACATCCCCATTCTGATCAGACAGTGCACTCATGGGAACTGCCAGCACGGAAGTCCTCCTGTCCGTCTGGATATACATGTCCTTATATGTCTGCGGCTCCAGAATACCAGAAGTATTATCCACCTCCCAGACCACATAGCGCATCTCAGCCGGAATATCAAGCGAAGGCGTAACGGACAGGATATGCGCATGAAAGTGCTGGTCTGCTCCCTGATTCCCCTCGCCATAATCCGTAGAATAGACCTTGGAAAAATCCTTCTGCGGGAAAACCATCTCTTTCATCTCATCCAGCGGCATCATCGAACGAATCGCAGCATCATTCATCGCCGACTTGAAATGCAGCCTGGAAAAATCACCGATGAGCGCAACCGCTGTCCCCGCAGTCACATAGCTTCCTTCCCTGCGATACAGCATGAGCACATCACCTGAAATCGGGGCCTCAATCATCTGGCGGCCTTGATTGATCAGGAGCTGTGCGCGGATTGCTTTCTGTTCCTCAATCGATGCAGAAGCTGCCCGATAATTCGCCTCAGCCTCGTCAACCTTTTCCAGGGAAGTCGCATCCTCCTGCATCAGGGACAAATGCCGCTGATATGTATTATATGCACGTTTTTCTTCTGCTTCAGCCTTGGCAATATTGCTGTCTGCCTGCTTGATCTTCAGCGGGATTTCTTCATTTTTCACCTGTACAATCGTCTGGCCTTTTTTGACAAAACTTTGCCGGTCCACCAGCACAGACTGCACGACACCATCTACGCGTGACACGGCATCTGCCATCTCATCCGCAGAAAGCTTTACGGTAGACCAGCGCTGTACCGGACGGATTTCCTTCATCTGCGCGCGCTCGCCCTGCAGCGCCAGTGCGCGGCTGCTCATACGCTCAGCAATATTATTTTCGCCTTCCTTGTTCAGCCATGCACCATAAATGACAATCCCAATGGATAAGAGCAAAATACTGGCTAAGGCAATCATAAAATAACGTTTCATACAAATCCCCTCCGGGTATCAATAAATAATTCTCTATTTATAGAAAAGTCAAACATTACCTTGGATTTCCATTTCTTTTATGATTATTTCGCCAAAAAATAGGATGTTCCTGCATTTATAGAAAAAACAGGAACATCCTCCTTCATCCACTGTGAACATCCGCCAACAATAGCAGCATGGATATTTCGCCGTCAGCGTTCTGCATTCTCCAATGCTGCGGCAAGAACCGGCCATACATCCTCGGTCTCTACGCCCTTTTTCCAAAGTGCTGCACCTGCCAGATCATACTGGCTGATCAGGGCGCTCTTCAGTGCCAGAGAACGGGCATCCTCCTGCCAGACACGATAGCGTGTCCCCTGTTCGGTATATTCATAGTAATAGAGACCGGATTCCGGCACCCAGCTGCGCTCTGCCTGCTTCTGCTGCCAGAGCTTCTGCGCCTCCGGCATATGCAGCGTGCGGCTCTTTGCCTTGCCATTGGTTTCCGACCAGAGGCGCATATAAAGCGGCATACCCAGCAGCAATTTCTCTTTGGGCACTCCCTCCTGCAGCGTCGCCCGGATTCCCGACTCTACCCAGGGAAGCTCCGCCACCGGGCCGGCCTCGCTGCTGCCCGCATAATATTCATCATAGGACATGAGCATCACATAGTCCACCTGATCCGCAAGTGCCTTGCGGTCATAGCACATAGACCAGTCCGGGTCCTTGGACGGGGCCGTGATATCGATGGAAACCGTCAGCGATGCCTTGTGCATTTCCCGGCTGAGCTCTGTCACAAAGCTCGTAAGCGCATCCCGGTCACGATAAGAAATGTTTTCAAAATCAAGATTAATGCCATCCAGCTCATAAAGCTTCGCAAGGCGCACCAGATTCGCAGCCGCCTTTTCACGCCCTTCCGGATTATGGAGCAGCTTCGCCGTCGTTTTTGCATCAAAGCCCCCGCTTGTCACGAGCGGCCAGATTTTCATGCCGCTCTGCTTTGCCGCCTGTACATACAGAGGATCAGCCTCAGCAATCGGCGTAATCTTCCCCTGTTCATCCGCAATATTGAACCAGCAGGGAGAAACCACATTGACCCCTGCCGGACGACCCGGAAACGTCAGCTTCTTCTCCTCCGGCTTCGGCTGCTGCCACATCAGGCAGACTTTATGCTGCATTTCCCTGTCCGTCTGACCGCCAGCCGCCTGCGGCGCTGCAAATCCGGCGGTCACCTGGCCCAGCAGAAACAATGCTGCTGCTCCGGCAAGAAAAATCTTCCTGTTCATCTTCATCTGCTCAAACCCTTCCTGCGATCTGTACACCTGACGGTACAGCCACACATAAAGTTCCTTTACTCTTCCTCCGGATCCTCGAAGCCCAGCAGCCAGGCAGCAATAAAGCCGACAACATAGGCAGTCAGAAGTCCTGCCAGATACATCGGGATATTATTGCTTACCGCTGCGAGCGGCAGGCCGGAGATGCCCATCGTTGACACCCCGACCATCGCGAATGCCTGGACAGCTCCGCCAAAAGCCCCGCCAATGCAGGCTCCGATAAATGGCCGGCCCAGCGGGAAGGTCACGCCATAAATGAGCGGCTCGCCGATGCCCATGATGCCGACAGGCAAAGCTGAGGCGACGGTCTTTTTAAGGAATTTATTCTTCGTCTTGAAATAAACGGCAATCGATGCGCCTACCTGACCTGCGCCCGCCATTGCAAGCACCGGCAGCAGGATATTCACGCCATAGCGCAGGAACAGCTCCGCATGGATTGGCGTCATCGCCTGATGCAGGCCGAGCATGACCATCGGCAGCCACATGCCGCCCAGAATAAAGCCCGTAAAGGCACCGCCCTGGCCAACGGCTACATTTGCTGCTGTACCGATAGCCTCCGAAATCATACCGCCGACCGGCTGCAGCACAGCAATGGCTGCCGTACCCGCAATGAGCACAACCAGCAGCGGCGTAATGAACAAATCGAACATTTCCGGAATGATGCGATGCAGCTTCTTTTCCAGCCAGGCCCCCAGTGCTGCAACAAGCAGAACGGCAATGATTCCGCCGCGCCCCGGCGTAAGCGGGTTATCCCACAAAATGACCTGAGACAGCGACGGCTGCGTGAGGATAGCCGCGAGCACGCCGCCCAGGATTGGCGAGCCGCCGAATTCCCTCGCAGCATTCACACCAACAAAAAGATTCATGCCAAAAAAGATTGCACTGCCCATGACCCCCAGAAGCTTGATGCTGGCCATGCTGGCCAGCGCCGGATTCACCTTGAGCAGAATATTCACGCCGCCCATGATCAGGCCGCAGGCGATAAACCCCGGAATCAATGGCAGGAAAATACTGGCTACACGTTTGAGCAAAAGCTTGAACGGTGTAGCATTCTTCTTGCGGATTGCCGCATGAAGCTCTCTGCCATCCCCGATTTTCGCATTTTGCAGCGCATCTGCAGCACTGCCCGGTGCCTGGTCTCCGGCACAGAGCTGCCGCACGCGATCGGACACAGCCTTGGAACGGCCCGGTCCCAGGATGATCTGCAGCTCTTCGCCGTTTTCATTGATGCCCAGTACACCATCGGTCTTTTTGAGCTTTGCAATCATTTCTGCATCCTGCTGAACCAAATACAGCCGCAGTCTCGTCATGCAGTTATTTATCTTTTTGATATTGGCCGCGGAGCCAACGATATCATAAATCTCCGCAGCCAGCTTCTCCTGATCCATTTCTCAAGTCCCCTTCGATTCGCATGGCAAGCCATGCATAAAATTCTGCCAACATAGCTATTATGCCAGCCCCTGCTTTGACGGTCAAGTGGCAAAAGGAAAAGGGCCATCACATGCAGAGCTCAGGCGAAAGCCTTTGCTGCACATGACCGCCCATCATTTGTGCTGTCAATTTATCTTGATACCCCGCCGCCAGGCCGGTTTGCCTGCGGGCCTCTTTTCCCGATGGATGCCTGTCCGCTCTCATTGTCCTTTTCAAAGTTCATGGGACTCATTTTCTCACCACTGACATACCTGCCGCCATTTACCTTATCCAGTTCCTTCTCCTTCAGTTCCTGTTCTTTCTGCATCATTTTTTTATCTTTCATCTTCAACACTCTCCTTTATGATTTTATCTTGCTTTCTGCAGTTTGTACGCAGAAAGACCTGCTTCATTACAAACCTGCTCATTTATTTTGCCTGAACCCGTCTGTCCGGATTTCCGGCCCGGTTCATACCATGCGGCCGTCATTCAGCCCGCTGCCGCGATAGGCTTCAGCTGCCAGCCGCCATCCCCGGCAAGATGAAGTTCCTTATCATGCTGTACAAAAAGCGAAGAACGATGGCCTACACTGACCACACCGGTTTCCGGAAGTTCCTGCTTTAAAAGCCCGTACATCTTACGCTCCCAGCTCTCATCAAGCGCCGAAGTCGATTCGTCCAGGAATGCCCATTGAGGCTTTGCCAGCAGAACACGTGCAAAGGCGATACGCTGCTGCTCACCGAGCGACAGGATCCGGCTCCAGTCCTCCGCCTGATCGAGCTTCTTCGCCAGCCGTTCCATGCCGACCGCCTGCAAAAGCCGGCTGAGCTGTGCATCATCCGCCAGTTCCTCTCCCGGATAACAGATTGCGCGGCGCAAGGTCCCCAGCGGCAGATAAGGCCGCTGCGGCAGAAACAGCACCGTGCTCTGCTCCGGCAGTTCCAATGTGCCATGTCCAAACGGCCAGAGCCCGGCAATCGTGCGCAGCAGCGTGCTCTTGCCGCAGCCGGAGCTGCCTGTAATCAGGGTGTAGCTGCCCTGCTGCAGGCTCACCGAGCAGTCCTGCAGCAGCGTACGGCCGTTCGGCAGCTGTACCTGCAGCCCGTCAAGGGCCAGTACCGGATCAGCTGAGACCTTATGCGCCACATCCGGTTCGAGCGCCGTGACCTCATCTATATGCTCCGTAAAGCCGCTGAGTCGGCGCGTAACCGCCAGAAACTCAGCGATTGTGGTATAAACATTGACAAAATAGGCTAAGGCAACCGTCTCCGAGCCAAATGCCCCAATTGCCTGCATCAGCATTCCCATCGTCAACGCACCGGAAAAATATCCCGGGATAAGCATCAGAATTGGAAAAACAAAGCCCACCTGAATAAAGCTGTAATTATAAAAGTTCATCAGCTTCGTGCGCTTCATGAGTTCCCAGTAATTCTTAATGACGTTGGCAAAACGCAGTTTGAAACCGACGCCCTCCGGCTGTTCGCCGCCATAAAAAGCAATGCTCTCACTATTTTCCCGTGCCCGCATCATGCTGAAACGGAAATCCGCCTCATAGCGCTGCTGATCGAAATCAATCGGAATCAGCCTGCGCCCTATCAGGTGCCCCAGAAACGTACCGCCAATGGAGAAAATCAGCACCGACCAGAACATATAGCCCGGAAGCTCGAAAGAAAATTCACCCAGCGGCACCAGCAGCAAAGGAGAAAGATTCCAGAGCAGTATGCTGAACACAATCACCGTCATGCCCTGCTGGACAAAATTCAGAAAAAGCGTCAGGCCCAGCTCGGCAAACAGGCTGATGTCCTCTGAAATACGCTGATCCGGGTTATCCGTATCACTGCCCATCACCTTCATGCGATAATAGGACTGCTTCTTCAGCCAGCGTTCCAGATAGCCGTTCGTCATCCAGATACGCCACTTGATCTGCAGCAGTTTCTGGATATAAGGCTCATAGGCAGAAACGAGAATCATGAATACTGACAGAATCAAAAACGCCTGCGCTAAATCTCCATAGGCTCCCGCATCAGAACTTGCTACCATATCCGTCATAGCTCCATCCCATTCATTAAAGGACAAGGATAGATAAACGGATGCAACATTGAGTACCATAAGCAAAAGGAACATCCCGCGAATCCGCCATTTTTCCTCTGAATTCCAGGCACCCTTGATCAGCTGCCAAATAAGACTGCACATTCTTTTATGCTCTGCTGTCATTTTATCCCCCCTCAGCCTGCCAATATCGGGCGAAGTCTCCAGGTACCGTCGCCAGCCAGATGAAGCTCCGTCTCATGCTGCACAAAAAGTGTCGAGCGATGTCCAACGCTCACGATGCCGCAGTCCGGCAGCTCCCGTTTAAGCAGCTCATACATGGCCTTTTCCCGCGGCTCATCGAGCGCCGAAGTCGACTCATCCAGAAATACCCAGTTCGGCCGTACCAGCAGCACACGCGCAAATGCGATTCTTTGCTGCTCGCCCAGCGACAGGATCCGGCTCCAGTCATCGATCGTATCCAGCTCGCCGGTCAGCCGCTCAAGTCCCACCAGACGCAGGACTTCCAGCAGCCGTTTCTCCGGGCCCTGTGCAGACATCGGATAATATACAGCCTGCCGCAGGCTCCCCAGCGGCAGATAAGGCCGCTGCGGCAGGAAAAGTATCCTCCCTTTTTCCGGCAGGCCAAGCCTGCCGGCACCGAACGGCCAGATGCCTGCCATCACGCGAAGCAGCGTGCTCTTGCCGCAGCCGGACGGTCCGGTAATCAGGATATGGCTGCCCGGAGTGAGCTCCACCGAGCAATCCTGCAGCAGAACGCGGCCATTCGGCAGCGCGACGTTCAGATCATGCAGCTGCAGTTCAGCGATTGCTTTGCGTTCACGCAGCACCCCGGATTCGATTGCATCGATTTTCTCCATATACTCGGTAAAGGTGCCAAGACGACGCATCACCGCAGCCAGCTTGGCAAGATCGGTATATACATTGATAAAATACGATAAAGCTTCTTCTACCTGCTGATAAGACTTCATCACCTGCGCGAAGCCGCCAAACGTGAGCAGGCCACTAAAGCAGCGCGGTATAGCCAGTGCCATCGGAATAGCTGACGAGATGCGTCCATACGTGCCTGTACAGAAACTCAGGATCTTCGTCTGACGCGCAATCTGCAGGAAATTCCTGACAACTGACACGAACCGCTCCTGAAACCCTTTGCCCTCCTGAGCTTCGCCTCCATAGAAGGCAACACTCTCACTGTTTTCCCGCATGCGCATCATATTGAAACGAAAGTCAGCCTCGTAGCGCTGCTGGTTAAAATTCAGGCCAATGAGCCGCGAGCCGGCCCGATTGGCAACATACGTACCGACAGCAGCAACAATCAGCGCCGCCCAAAAAAACTGTCCCGGAATCTCAAGCGTAATCCCGCCCAGCGGCAAAGTCAGCATGCCCGATAAGTCCCATAGAATAAAGCTGAATACCAGCAAGGTGGTCAAATTCTGCAGGAAGCCGACGCCAATCTGCAGCGTGAGCCGGATAAAATCACGAATATCCTCAGAAATACGCTGATCCGGGTTATCACTTTCCTCACCAAAGACCTGCATGCGATAATAGGTCTGGTTCCGCATCCAGCGGACAAGATAGCGTTCCGTCATCCAGCGGCGCCATTTAATCTCCAGTCTCTGCTGCAAATAAACCACATAGGTGCTGCAAAAAATACTCAGAAACGTCCAGCACGTAAACACGCCCAGGAGCCGCAGGATTGGCTCCCGGTCATAGACCTGGAGTGCGCCGTAAAAATCATTGAACCACTGGGTATATCCCACGATTGCATAAACACCGCCCAGTGCCGACAAGATTACCAGCAGCAGTAATCGGTATGCACCCCATTTCTCCTCAGACCTCCAGTAACCCTTGCACAAATGCCAGAAAACCTTTCTGCTTTCCCTTAACCCATGGTTCATATCCTCACCCCTTGTATACCGGTAACAGCAAAAATTTCCATTTTTCGCTGCGCGCAGCCTTCTATGGACATTGCAGTCCAGCGGCCAAAAGGCCATCACATGCAAAATGTATGCTGCATATGACAGCCCTTTATCTTCTCCCGGATTATTTTACAATCAGCTGCGTATGGCTGCTGTTCAGACTAAGCTGATGCTCTCCTGCTTTTTGCCCGGCAAAACCCGCAGGCAGCTCATGCTTTGATTCCAGCAATACCTGACCAGCCTTCAGGTTCTCTTCATTCTGCACGCGAAGCTGCAGTTCCGGAGCAACAGTCCCTCCGACCTGCAAGGTTCCCTCAGAGGTAAGCATCAAAGTGCCGCTGCCCGAGATGCTTCCCTGCACAGTTCCATACCCGCCAAAGAAGCTTCCCT
>CAZTAP010000045.1:0-16537 GCA_964611665.1 uncultured Selenomonadaceae bacterium
TGTATGGAAAATTATAACTTATTTCCCCGGTTTTTTCAATCGAGTTCAGCGGAAAAAGCAGACCTTTTTATAGAAGATAGCATGTAATCAAAAGAATATGGCTTTACGTTTAAATGAGTTGCGGGCAAAAGTAAAGAACAAGCGGCGAAGGGATATCTCCTGCTTCGTTAAAACGCTGGTCGGAAGGATTTCGCCTTGCGAAACCCTGAACAATGGCGTTATAATCTCTATAAGAAAATGAACGGCTTTAAGGGGGAATATCTATTTATGAAGGTTTTGGTCACAGGTGTTACAGGACAATTGGGATTTGATGTTGTGCGTGAACTTCAGAAGAGGAAGATTACCTGTCAGGGAGTATCGAGAAAGGAATTTTCCCTGACGGACGAAGCAGCGATGCGTGACTGCATCCTGAGAGAAAAGCCGGATGCAGTCATTCACTGCGCAGCCTATACTGCGGTGGACAAGGCAGAGGATGAGCCGGAACTTTGCAGGGCTGTGAATGCAAAGGCGACAGAGGATCTTGCCCGTATTTGTGCAGAGCTCGGCTGCAGGATGATTTATATCAGCACGGACTATGTGTTTGAAGGTAAGGGCGAAACGTTTTATCAGCCGGCAGATCCCAAGGGACCGCAGAATGTTTATGGCAGGACGAAACTGCAGGGAGAGGAAGCTGTGCAGCGGCTTCTGGAAAAATATTTCATTGTGCGTATTTCCTGGGTGTTTGGCAGCAACGGCAGGAATTTCATCAAGACGATGCTGAAGCTGAGTGAAACCCATGAGCAGCTTACGGTAGTCGGGGATCAGGTCGGTTCACCAACCTATACGGCAGATTTGGCTGTCCTGCTGGCTGATATGGTGCAGAGCGATCATTATGGCGTCTATCATGCGACGAATGAGGGCGTGTGTTCCTGGGCAGAGCTTGCGGCAGAGGTATTCCGCCAGAGCGGCCGCAAGACAAAGGTCACACCGGTTGGCTCTGAGGCATATCCGGTAAAGGCTGTACGCCCGAAGAATTCCCGCATGAGCAAGGATTGCCTGGTACAGGCAGGCTTTCAGCGGCTGCCTGCCTGGCAGGATGCTGTTCAACGGTATTTGCAGGAATTGGGTGTGCTGACGGCGAAGTAACAGTCAGGAATAAGAAGTGTTATCCATGAGGCAGAAAGCAGCTGAGACAACTGGGACTTTACGCAGCGTCCGGGCGCTTTTTGAATTTTTGATAGATAGGATGGTGTATCGAATGAAGGTTTTAATCACCGGCGGTGCCGGGTTTATTGGTTCACATCTCGTACGCAAGCTGCAGGCAGAGGGGCATGAAGCAGTTGCTCTGGACAATCTGAGCACAGGCCTGAAGGAGAATCTTCCAGCCGGAACAGAGCTTGTTGAGATGGATGTTTGCAGCGATGGGCTGGAAAATGTTGTTGCAGTCGGGGCTTTTGATGCAATTGTGCATCTGGCAGGGCAGACGATGGTCAATGTGTCGATCGATGATCCTGCATTCGATGCGCAGCAAAATATTCTGGGCTCTGTGCATGTATTGGATGCTGCCCGCAAAAATGGCGTCAAGCGGGTGATTTTTGCCTCGACGGCAGCCAGCTATGGTGATGTGCTGGAGGCAGAGCTTCCCATCAAGGAAACGAAGCTGCTTGTGCCGATGTCCTTCTATGGGCTGAGCAAAGTAACGGTAGAGCATTATCTGGATCTTTATCATAAGATCTTTGATCTCGACTATGTCGTGCTGCGTTTCGCCAATGTTTATGGTGAGCGGCAGGGAGATGGCGGCGAAGGCGGCGTCATCAGCATTTTTGCCAAACGCATCGCACAGGAAAAGGAAATCACGATTTTTGGTGATGGTGAGCAGACACGGGATTTTGTCTATGCAGGAGATATCGCGGCTGGGATTTTCGCAGCCTTGCAGACAGATCAGGTCAATGCATCCTATAATCTGAGTACACAGACGGAGACGAGTTTGCGTGAGCTCGTGAATATTCTGAGCAATATCGCAGGACGCAAGATCATTCCGAAATATGGTCCGGAGCGCGAGGGAGATATCTATAAATCCATGCTGTCCAATGCCAGAGCGAAGCGCGGCCTTGGCTGGAAGCCGGTTGTACCTCTGGAAGAGGGCCTTAAACGTACGTACGAGCATTTTGTGGAAAAAAATAAACAGTAAACTGCAAGGAAAATGCCGCATCGCTGAGGATGCGGCATTCTCTTTGTTTTCTGCTTATTTTTTGATGATGAGCGCCATGAAGACAAGGTCGCTGTCTTTGGCTGCATTGGCAATACCGTGCTGTTCACCATCCGGGCAATAGGTTGTGGCACCGGCGGAAAGCTGGACCTCACGGCCGTTGTCATTATAGAGTGCCTCACCGGTGAGGATATGGTAGGTTTCTGTATTGCCGTGGTGTTCGTGGATGCCGATGGAGCATCCGGGCGGGATCGTAACTTTGGCAAACATGTCACATTTGCCGTCAAGTTCCCTTTCGGACAAAAGCTTTTCAATACGGATTTCGCCTTTGCCGCCGGCTTTGTTTTTTGCATTGAGTGTGCTGCTTTTGAGAATAGCCATGGATCGATTATCTCTCCTTTGTGCAGTTTCTAAGGAAATGCTAATATTTGTTTGTCATAAAACTATTTCCTATAAAATCTGCCTGTGTTAATATATATAGTACAGTGTTTCGATATAAATGCGGGGATTCCTTTTTTTGTTGAGAAGGAATTTGCGCTTTTTTAAATTTTGATGGGAGCAGGATGGATGATTTATTTGTTGAAATTTGGTGCAAGCTTTGTGCTGCCGCCGGGAATCTTTTTTGTGATGTTTTTTGTGCTGTCCTTCTGGTGCTGGCACCATCGGCAGAGGCAGACAGCCATGGTGCTTGCGGGCATCACGCTGGTATTCTACTTACTGTCGACGGGAATCGTGGCAGAGCGTCTGCTTGGCGGACTGGAGTCTGCCTATGAGCCGCCGGAGCAGCCGCAGGGTGATGTGATTATCATGCTGGGCGGCGGTGCGATGCCGGATGTACCAGATGTTGATGGTACGGGCGGCCTTTGCAGCAGTCCGGCAAACCGGCTGCTTACTGCCGTGCGCCTGCAGCGCAAGCTTCAGGTGCCGATCCTGCTTTCTGGCGGGCAGGTCTATGAGGACAGCGGACAGGAGGCAGTCATTGCGAAACGCATGCTCATGAGCCTGGGTGTAGAAGAAAAGGATATTCTGGTTGAGGCAAAGAGCCAGAACACAAGCCAGAATGCAAGATTCTCTTCGGAAATCCTGCAGGAGCATGGCTTTACAAAGCCAATCCTGGTTACCTCGGCATTCCATATGAAACGGGCTGTGCTGAATTTTGAAAAAGCAGGAACGCAGGTCGTACCTTATCCGACGGATTATATGGTCAGTCATCATCCGGTTTTTCATTACACGAAGCTGCGCCCACAGACCGAGGCTTTGCTGGATAATGTGACGGTGCTGCAGGAAACTCTGCGCACTTTTGTGACACGATATTTTGAATAGGGGGAAACTATGACAAAAAACTTGACGGAAGGAAATCCGATGCGGCTGATTTTCTTCTTTACTGTGCCGCTTATTGCGGGGAATATTTTTCAGCAGCTGTATGCCTTTGTGGATACGCTGATCGTAGGACGGTTTCTGGGCGTGGATGCGCTGGCGGCTGTCGGCTGTACCGGCAGCCTGATGTTTTTGATGATTGGCTTTATCATGGGGCTTACGACCGGGCTGTCCATTTATACGGGTCAGCGCTTCGGCGCGAAGGATGAAGAGGGGGTGCGCAAGAGTGCTGCAGCCTGTGTCGTGCTGAGCCTGGCCTGCGGTATCGTGCTTACGATCCTGGGGGTTGTGCTTTGCAGGTCGTTTTTGGTGTGGATGCAGACACCAGCGGAAATTCTGGAGAATGCAGATGCATTCATTACGATTATTTATGCAGGTACGATCATCGGCGTTTTTTTCCTCATGCAGACCAATATCATCCGGGCACTCGGGGACAGCCGTACACCGACCATCATGCTTGCACTTGCACTTTGCATCAATATCGTGCTGGAGCCGGTCGCTATCCTTGTCCTGGGCTGGGGCGTGCCGGGGGCAGCCCTTGCTACCGTAACAGCACAGCTCATTGGCAATATCATTTGCTTTATCTACATTATGAAGAAGGTCCCTTTGCTGCATATTCGCCGTGAGGATTGGAAAATCGAGCGGAAAATTCTCGTAGAGCATTTGAAAATCGGGCTGCCAATGGCTTTCCAGTCTTCCATCATTGCCATCGGTGCGGTCATCCTGCAGGCTGCGCTCAATCATCTTGGTGCTACGGCTGTGGCGGCCTATGCGGCTT
This sequence comes from uncultured Selenomonadaceae bacterium, assembly GCA_964611665.1. Taxonomy (GTDB): domain Bacteria; phylum Bacillota; class Negativicutes; order Selenomonadales; family Selenomonadaceae; genus CAZTAP01. Next base: position 4,344 of record CAZTAP010000045.1, read on the forward strand.
CACAGAAGGTGGATGCGATTGCGATGATGCCGATGATGTCGTTTGGCATGGCGATGGCGGCCTATACGGCGCAGAACTATGGTGCGCATAAGATGCACCGTATTGAAGAGGGCGTGAAGAAATGCATCATGATGTCGGTTTCCTTCAGTATCGTGGCCGGTCTTTTCAATATTTTTTGCGGTCCATTTATCATGGAGCTTTTTGTCGGTGCAGGTGAGACACAGGTGATCAGCTATGGACAGACGTATCTGACCGTGAATGGCGTGTGCTACTGGATCCTGTCGCTTCTCTTCATTTTCCGTTATACGCTGCAGGGGCTTGGCCAGTCTGTGGTGCCGACGATCGCAGGCGTGATGGAGCTTTTGATGCGTGCAGGGGCAGCTATTTTCCTGGTAGACTGGCTGGGCTATATGGGGGCCTGCCTTGCGAATCCGATGGCCTGGATCGGTTCCTGTCTGCCGCTGGCAGTTGCTTTCTGGTGGACCCGCAAGTCACTGCGCGAGCAGGTGATGGCAGAGAATACAGCAGATTAAAAAGTTTCGCTAAATTTCCTTTATTTTAGAAGGGAATTTAGGGCTGTTTACCGAAATATACTAGATAAAATGTTTTTCTAAAAGAATGAACAGGGGTGGAGTATATGAAATTGAGTAACAAGGGTTTTGGTGCTTATGACATTCGTGGCGTTTATCCGGAAGAGGTAAATGAAGAGCTGGCTTATCGCATTGGCCGTTCCTTCCCGGGACTTTTTCAGGCGAAAAAGGTAGCTGTTGGACATGATATCCGCTTATCCGGACCATCTATCCAGGAAGCACTGGTCAAGGGACTTACCGAGGCTGGCTGCGATGTCGTGGATATCGGTCAGTGTGGTACGGAAATGATTTACTTCACAACCGCACACTTCAAGCTGGATGGCGGTATCATGATTACGGCCAGCCACAATCCGAAGGAATATAACGGCATGAAGTTCGTACAGAAGGAAGCACGCCCAATCAGCAGCGATACGGGGCTCAAGGACATTGAAAAAGCCGTGATGAGCGGAGACTTCAAGCCGCTTGGCGGTACTGCTGTCGGCAAGGTGGAAAAGAAGGACGTGCTGGATGAATACATCGAGCATCTGCTGACCTATGTTGACGTCAAGGCACTGAAGCCGTTCAAGATCGTTGTGAATACGGGCAATGGTGCAGCCGGCCCGATCATCAATGCATTGGAAAAGCATCTGCCGTTTGATATGGTCAAAGTTTATAATGAGCCGGACGGCAATTTCCCGAACGGCGTACCGAACCCAATCCTGCAGGAAAACCGTGAGGCTACGGCCAAGGTCGTACGTGAATCCGGTGCAGATGTAGGCATTGCCTGGGATGGCGATTTTGACCGCTGCTTCCTGTTTGATGAGAAAGGCACCTTTATCGAAGGCTACTACATGGTAGGCTTCCTCGCGCAGGCGTTCCTGAAGAAGTTCAAGGGTGCAAAGGTCATCTATGATCCGCGTCTCATCTGGAATACGATTGAAATTGCTGAAGAGCTTGGCGGCACGCCGGTTATGTGCAAGAGCGGCCATGCGTTCATCAAGGACCGTATGCGCAAGGAAAATGCTGTTTATGGCGGTGAGATGAGTGCACATCATTATTTCCGTGATTTCTCGTATTGCGACAGCGGCATGATTCCATGGCTGCTGGTACTGGAGCTCCTTTCTGAGGCTGGCAAACCGCTTTCTGAGCTCATGAAAGAGCGTATGGCACGCTTCCCGATCAGCGGCGAAATCAACAGCAAGGTCAAGGATGCGAAGGCAGTCATCGAGAAGATCGAGGCGGAATACGGCCCGCAGGGCGAAGTCACTAAGGTGGATGGACTGAGTGTCGAGTTCCCTGAGTGGCGCTTCAATCTGCGCATGTCGAACACGGAGCCGGTAATCCGTCTGAATGTTGAGGTCCGTCAGGATAAAAAACTTTTGCAGGAGAAGACAGACGAACTTCTTGCAAGGATTCGGGGCTGAGAGCATGCAGAAAATCCGTAAAGCAATCATTCCGGCGGCTGGTCTTGGCACACGCTTCCTGCCGGCAACGAAGGCTCAGCCAAAGGAAATGCTGCCGATTGTCGATAAACCGGCAATCCAGTTTATCGTTGAAGAAGCCATTGCCTCGGGCATTGAGGAAATCCTTATCATTACAGGGCGCAATAAGCGTTCCATTGAGGACCATTTTGACCGCTCCCTCGAGCTGGAAATGCAGCTTAAGTCACAGGGGAAATATGAAATGCTGGGCATGATTGAAGAAATCTCCAATATCACGATCCATTTCATCCGGCAAAAGGAAGCAAGAGGTCTTGGACATGCCGTGCTTTGTGCCAAACAGTTCGTGGGCAGCGAGCCGTTTGCCGTACTGCTCGGCGATGATCTCGTCGATGCGAAGGTCCCCTGCCTTGCACAGCTCATCGATGTTTATAATGATCTGGGCGGCAGCGTCCTCGGTGTACAGCAGGTGCCGAAAAGCCAGGTATCACGCTATGGCATCGTAGAGCCGCAGCCGGTCAAGCCAAACGTCTGGCAGGCCATCAATCTTGTGGAAAAGCCGGCTGTCGAAGAGGCTCCTTCACGTCTGGCGGTTCTTGGGCGCTATATTCTTGATGCGGAGATCTTTGATATCCTGGAACATACGCAGCCCGGCAGAGGAAATGAGATCCAGCTTACGGATGCGATTTGTGAGCTTGCTGCACGCAAGGCCGTCTATGCGTATAATTTCTATGGCCGCCGTTATGATATCGGAGACAAAGAAGGCTTTCTTGAAGCCACGGTTGAATATGCACTGAAGCGTCCGGAACTGCGTGACCGCTTCATGGCATATCTGGTCCATTCTGTTGGTCCGCTCATTGAAAAGGCCGAGGAGAATGAAGAAACCGGCGATGCCGATAGCAAACAATAAATAGGGGAAAGGCTGATGTTCAGGATTTTGCACTGCGAAATCCTGAACAATGGCGTTATAACCCGGATGAAGATCAATAACAGGTGATAAGATAATCGCTCATACCTCGTTGAAACGCTGTTTAGAATGATTTCGCGTTGCGAAATCCTGAACAATGGCGTTATAATGAAGATGTGTTTGGAAATACACAAGTTTTAGGGAATATTTAGGGGAGGTTTTAAACAACATGAGTTTAAAATTGAAGTCAGGCTTTACCTTTGACTATGACAATCTTTTTGGCGAAGGCAAGGTAACTGCAGAGGAAATCAAAGATTATGAGGCAGATCTGAAAAAAGCACATGAGGCCATGAAGGTTATGCGTGAAACGGGCTTTATCCGCGAGCATCTTTCCAAAGATGGCGAGCCGGAAAAAGTTCTGTTCTCGCAGCTTCCGTATGTGGAAGAAGGCCATCTGAATTCACCGAAATCCATGGCGCATCTGAAGGAACTTACGGATTCCGTCAAGGGCCGTGTCGATGCAGTCGTATCTCTTGGTATCGGCGGCTCCTATCTGGGCAACAAAGTCCTCTTTGATGTACATTGCGGTGAATTCTGGAATGATAAGACAGCAGAAGAGAGAAACGGTTTCCCGAAGGTTTATTTCAGCGGCAACAATATCGATCCGCGTCGTACGGGTGACCTCATCCATACACTTGAGAGCGCTGCCAAGGTTACGAAGTCACATGCAAAGCGTAAACATCGCGTACTGCTGCTCGTCATCTCCAAGTCGGGCGGGACGCTTGATACGATGTCAAATTTCATGGTCATCTATGAAGCATTGCAGAAATGTCCGGATATTGAGGTCGAGGTTGTAGCCGTAACGGATCCGAACGAGCAGAAGCCGACACTTTTGAAGAAGCTTGCTACGGAAAAAGGCTGGCCGACGTACAGTGTTCCGGATGGTGTGGGCGGACGTTTCACGATTTTCTGCGAAGTAGGCCTTACGCTTGCAGCCTGCATCGGCTTTGATATCCAGGCTTTCCTGGATGGTGCAAAGGACATGGATCAGGCCTGCCAGAACGATGATATCTGGCAGAACCCGGCAATGCTCAATGCTGCACTCAAGTTCATCGCTTCGGAGAAACATGGCCGTGATATCGAAGTCATGATGCCATATGGCGACTATCTGAAGTCGGTTTCTGAGTGGTACATCCAGCTTCTGGCTGAGTCCCTCGGCAAACAGTTCAACAAGGAAGGCAAAGAGGTCTGCTATGGCCGTACGCCGGTCGTTGCTGTCGGCACGACGGATATGCATTCCCAGACGCAGCAGCATCAGGAAGGCAGGCTCAACAAGATTGTCCAGTTTGTCAAGATCGAAAAATGGGCAAACGATCTTACCGTTCCGAATGCTTTCCCGGAAGCTCAGAAACTTGCGGATATTTCCGGAGTAACGATGGGCGATGCGCTTGAAGTTGCACGTCAGTCTAATGCGGATGCACTTGCTTCGAATCATCGATTCAATGCATGCTTTGCTCTGCCGGAGCTTACGCCGTATCATCTCGGTGAGCTCCTCTACATGCTGGCTATGTCTGTAGCTTACGAGGGTGAGCTTGCAGATGTTGATGCGTTCAATCAGCCGGGTGTCGAATCCTATAAACGCATTATGGGACCAAAGCTTCAGGCTCTGAAGAATAAATAAGAAAAATGGGCAGCTCTGCGACAGTCAAACGAAGCAGAGCTGTTTTCTTTCCTTTAAATTGATTCAATATTTAGAAAACAGACAGGCTTAGGAGATGCGGTTCATGAGAGAAAAAATGCGGCAGCTGCTGCCGCTGGCAAGGAAGAAGCTTTTATGGATTTGTTCAGGCATTCTTGGCATCCTGTTGTATCTGATGCTGGTACCGTCGTCAACGGGCTATCCCGTACAGGAAGCAACGGCGGCGGAACAGGCTGCTGCGGCAGGAAGCACGGAAAAGCCCAGGTATCAAAAAATCAGGGGCGCAGAGGCCGCTGCTGGCCGCACAGAGCTCCATGACCCATTTTGTGCGGCTCATGAACGCAGGACGGAAAACGGTCAGCTGGAGAATCACGTACAAAGGAAGAGTACAGCGCAGCCTGATCATGGAAAAGGGACTGTTTTGCAGAGCCAGCCTGCGGAAACCAGGACTGTGCCGGAGCCAGTGCCTGCTGTGCTGCCGGTATTGAAGGGAGTTCTTTGCAGCAATACCCGAAAGGCGGCTGTTCTGGCCTGGAAAGGTCAGGAATTTTCGCTGGCAGAAGGGGAAACACGGGATGGCATTGAACTGCTGACAATCCAGGCAGAGGCTGTGTGTATCCGTGATGCAGCCGGTGAACATGTGCTGTCCTTGCAAAAATGAAATAAGATGCATAAAGGAAGGAACCGATATGATGAAAAAAATTTTGCTGATGTGCTTTTGCTGGTTTTTTCTGGCACTTCCCTGTGTACAGGCCGAGCCGGTGGCTTTGCAGATTACCGATGGTGAGGTGCGTACCCTGCTGATGTCGATTGCGCGCATGGGAGATATCAGTCTGATCGTGGATGATTCCGTCACAGGCAGGATCACGATGTCTCTGGACGGCGTGGAGCCTGAACAGGCGCTGCAGATGATTGCGGCTGCGAAGGGGCTGGAAGTTGAACGCACCGGAAGTACGTTTATTGTGCGGGCAAGGAATCCCGCGCACAGGGAGTTTTGCCATATGCATATCCTGCCGGTTCATTATGCGGATTTGCAGGTTGTGCTTTCCGCGATAAATTTATCTTTGGGCGAAGCAGGAATTCGCCCGGCTATGCAGAATATAGAAAATGGTGTAGAATTGAAAGAAACCAAAGCGGAGGAAGCAGGGCAGCTTGAATCACCAGCAATGGATGGCCGCTTGATGATCGATCAGGCAACGAATGCAGTGCTTTTGTATGGAAGTGATGCAGAGGCGGCAGCTGCCCGGGAAATCATCCAGAGGCTGGATGTGCCGGCTAAGCAGGTGTCTTTAGAGGCTAAAGTGGTTGCTATTCAAAAAGAAGCCACGAAAAAGCTTGGCATCGAATGGGAATGGTCTAAACTTCCCCGGTATCCGGATCAGACGACAACCTATGAATCCGTGAAGCGGTCCAGTCAGAATGCAGATGGTTCGTGGAGCACGGTGACAGAGGATGTGCCGAGGGTAAAGACGGAACGGGCCGGGCAGAAGGACGGGACCACACCAGGTGTATTACGTTTTGGCAAAGGGCCGGAAGGCCATCCTTTTGAATTTTATTATGAGGCGACACTGAATGCGTTGATTACCGATGGGAAAGCAACAGTTTTGGCGCGGCCGAATATTACTACAATCCAGGGACGCGAAGCACTGATCAACATTGGAGGAGAGGTGCCTGTGCCTACCTTGTCGACGACGAATACGACGACAACGACTACGCTGTCGTATCGTCAGGCAGGAATCATCCTGCGCTATACGCCGCGGGTGAATGCAGATGGCTTCATCACGGCGAAAGTGCATACGGAGGTGAGCTCACCGGTTTATGTCGATGAGCTGAAGGCATATAAGTTCCAGAAACGCTCCGCAGATACAATGGTTCGGCTTAAGGACGGGGAAACCATGGTGATTGGCGGATTGATCGGCAGTACGGAATCACGGAGCCTGAGCAAGGTGCCGTTTCTTGGTGACCTGCCGATTCTGGGAGCTTTCTTTCGCAGCGTGCGGAACAGTAAAAGCGAGTCGGAAATCATGATATTTCTGACGGCACATATTCTGGATAAGGATTAGAATCTTAGAAAGAGGAGTTAATTTATGGCAATCAAAATTTTAATCGCAGATGACCATGCACTGCTTCGGCAGGGAATTAAAAGAGTATTGAACTTCGAAGATGATCTGGAGGTTGTAGGCGAGGCTGAGGATGGGCAGGAGACACTTGCACGCACGCTTGTGCTTCAGCCGGATATTTTGCTGCTCGATCTCAATATGCCGGGCCTGAGCGGCCTGGAGGTTGCCTGCCAGCTGCAGGCTGCCAAATCCAAGACCAAGATCATTGTACTGACCATCCATGATAGTGATAATTATGTGCTTGAGCTTTTGAAAAATGGCGCACTTGGCTATCTTTTGAAGGATGTCGAGCCTTCGATGCTCATCAAGGCGATCCATGTGGTCAACGAAGGCAATGCATTTGTTTATCCGAAGCTTGCAGAGCGTCTTTTTGGCGGTATCGGCGAGAATGAGGATATCAATGAGAAGGCGAAGGAAATGTGGCGTGAAAGCCGTTCAGAGCGCCTTACTTCGCGTGAGATGGATGTACTTTCCTGTATCGCGAAAGGCTTCAGCAATCAGGATATTGCGCAGGCTTTGTTCGTGAGCGAGAAGACAGTCAAGAACCATTTGACGAATATTTTCCGTAAGCTTAATGTAAACGACCGTACACAGGCGTTGATTTATGTACTCAAGCATAAAATCATGACGCTGGAATAAACTGAGAAAAATGGGGAGGCGCCCGCAGGCGCCTCTTTTATTTTTACAGGTGTTGCGTTATAATGAGGAATAATAGTGAATGTAATTCGTATTTGAAGCTTGTTCGCAATGCGAGGTGTACATAATGTATCCAATCAACCTTTGCCTGAAGGGGCGGCGCTGTGCTGTGATCGGCGGCGGAAAGGTGGCCTGGCGCAAGAGCCGGGCATTGCTTGCAGCCGGGGCGCAGGTCACAATCATTTCACCTGAGCTGCATCCGGATCTGCTGGAATGTGCTGCGCAGAGCCCTGCGTGCCGCTGGTATAAGGCAGTCTATGCGCCTGGTTTGCTTGAAGGATTTTTCCTGGTGTTTTGTGCGGCAGATGACCGCCGTGTGAATCAGCAGGCAGCCCGGGAGGCCAGGGAGCTTGGTGTGCTGGTGAATGCAGCTTCTGAGCCGGAGCTTTGTGATTTCATGGTGCCGGCCAGGATCGAGCGCGGGGATCTTCTCATCACGGTATCGACGGGAGGAAAATCCCCTGCGCTTGCCCGGCTGCTGCGCGAGCGACTTGAACAGGAGTTCAGCGAAGCTGACGGCGTCTGGCTCGAGCATCTGGCTGTGCTCCGGGAGAAGCTCAAACGGGAGCTGAAGGATACGGGTAAGCGGCAGGCTTTTTGGCGCGCTGCACTGCAGAAGGATATTTTGGATTTGGTAAGAAATGGTCATATGGACCAGGCGGAGGCGGAATTGAAACATGCAATTGATTGTTTTAGGGCTGAATCATAAGACGGCCCCGGTAGATGTCCGGGAGCGTTTTTCTATTTCACGGGAATCGATACGCAAGGGACTGTTGAATCTCAACGAATATGAGTCCCTGAATGAGGCGGTTGTGCTTTCTACCTGCAATCGCAGCGAGCTTTATGCAGTGGTGGAGGATGCGCAGGAGGATACCGGGACATTGCGGCAGTTCCTGTTCGATCTGACCGGCAATGAAGAGGACATTGATGAGTATCTCTATTGCTATGAGGATGAGGAATGCATCCGGCATCTGTTCAATGTTGCTTCCAGCCTCGACTCGCTGGTGCTTGGTGAAGGACAGATCCTGAGTCAGGTGAAGCAGGCTTATGCACTCGCACGTGATGCGAATGCAACGAGCACGATCCTGAACACGTTGTTCCACCGGGCAATCGCTACGGGCAAGCGTGTGCGTACAGAAACGCGGATTGCGTATAGTGCGGTATCCGTGAGCTATGCAGCGGTGGAGCTGGCACGCGATATCTTTGGCGATCTCTCCAATTCGAATGTCCTGATTTTTGGCGCAGGCAAAATGGCGGAGCTTACGGCTCAGCATTTGAATTCCCGCGGCGTGAAGAAGATTTATGTGGCAAATCGCCACAAGGATAAGGCACAGGCGCTGGCTGAGTATTTTGGCGGCGAGGCTGTGGCGTTTGACCGGGCCTTCAAGGAGGCAACGGATATTGATATTGTCGTGACTTCAACGGGGGCACCGCATTATGTGGTCAAGCCATGGGAGACGCAGCAGCTCATGACGAAGCGTCATGGGCGTCCGCTGGTCTTTATTGATATTGCTGTACCGCGTGATGTCGATCCTGAGGTTGAGGAAATTAAGGGCGTCAAGCTCTATAATATTGATGCTTTGGAAGCGGTTGTCGACGAGCATGTCGAAAAACGCCGCCACGAAGCGCGTCGTGCGAAGAAAATCGTGGAGGAAGAGATTGCTTCGCTGGAGGATAAATTCCAGTATCTTTCCTGCCGTCCGCTCATGGCACTGCTTTCGGAGCGCTGCGAGCGCATCCGCTGCCGTGAGGTGAAGCGTGCAGCTTCCAAGCTGCCGGATATCAGCAAGGAAGAAGAGCGCGCGATTGAACATATGAGCAAGATGATTGTGCGGAAGATCCTGCGCACACCGATGATGAAGATCAATGCATCGGCAGGTACGGAACAGGAGCAGTTTTATATCGAAGCGATGCGCAGCTTGTTTAAACTCGATACGATAGGAGAGGCTGGAACCAGTGAAGAGAGACACGATCATTATCGGTACGCGCAGCAGTAAGCTCGCGCTTTGGCAGGCAGACTATGTAGCGGACTGCCTGCGCAGGGAATACCCCGGACTTCGGGTAGAAAAAAAACTTATGACGACCAAAGGAGATAAGATCCTTGATGCGCCGCTGGCGAAGATTGGCGGCAAGGGGCTCTTCACCAAGGAACTCGAGGTGGACATGCTGCAGGGCGGCATCGATCTTGCGGTGCACAGCCTGAAGGACATGCCGACGGAGGTGCCGGAAGGGCTCATGCTTGCGGCAATCACGAAGCGTTTTGATCCGGGGGATGCTGTGGTGAGCCCGCAGTATCGGACGTTTGCTGCTCTGCCGCAGGGCGCGAAGGTCGGCACTTCAAGCCTGCGGCGCAAGGCGCAGCTTTTGCATGCGCGTCCGGATCTGCGCATCGAGGATTTGCGCGGTAATGTGAATACGCGGCTCAGAAAGCTTGAAGAAGAACATTTCGATGCGGTGATCCTTGCCGTAGCAGGGCTCAAACGCCTTGGCTTCGGCGAGCGCATTACAGATGTGCTGCCAAGGGAAATGTGCCTGCCGGCAGTCGGGCAGGGAGCCCTGGCCATTGAAACGAGAGCAGATGACAAGGAAATGCAGGCAATGCTGGAATTCCTGCGCGATGAGAATACCGTGCGCTGCGCGAGAGCTGAGCGTTCTTTTCTTGCACGTGTCGAGGGTGGATGCCAGGTGCCGGTCGGGGTCTATGCGACAATCAATGCATCGGATGCCCTGGAGGTCGAGGCGGTCATCGCTTCGCTGGATGGAAAACGTCTGTATCGGGATATGGTCACGGGACCGCGCCGTGAGGCGGAGAATCTCGGCCGGATCCTCGCGGACAAGCTTCTGGCGGCCGGAGGGCTGGCTATTATGCATGAGCTTGGGTTATTGCTGGATCGATAAAAATACCGTTTGCGGTTTCTGGAGGAATGGATAGATGTCAGGAATGGTTTATTTAGTAGGGGCGGGACCTGGAGATTACCGTCTGATCAGTGTGAAGGCCTGTGATTGTCTGAAGATGGCAGATGTCGTGGTTTATGACCGTCTGGCCGATGAGCGCATCCTGCGCTATGCGCCGGAAGAAGCGGAGTATATCTATGTCGGCAAGGCTTCGGCGCAGCATACCATGAAGCAGGGCGATATCAATCAGCTGCTTGTCGATAAGGCCAAAGAGGGAAAATGCGTCGTGCGCCTGAAGGGCGGCGATCCCTTTGTGTTCGGCCGCGGTGGGGAAGAAGCCCTGCTTTTAGAGGAGAACGGCCTGCCGTTTGAAATCGTGCCTGGCATCACGTCGGCTATTTCTGTGCCGGCCTATGCGGGCATTCCGGTGACGCATCGGGCAGTGGCGACTTCGTTTGCAGTGGTCACAGGCCATGAAGACCCGGCTAAGGGTGAGTCCAATATGCGCTGGGATAAGCTGTCGACGGGTGTGGATACGCTTGTATTCCTCATGGGCGTAGCCAATCTGCCGCATATTACGGCGAAGCTCATAGAAAATGGCCGTGCGGCGGATACGCCGGCAGCGGTGATCCGCTGGGGAACGAAGCCGGAGCAGCGCGTGCTCGTTACGACGGTGGGCAAGGCGGCAGAGGACGTGGCAAAGGCACAGCTCAAGCCGCCGGCCATCTTTATCGTGGGCGAAGTCGTGAAGCTTCGGGAGAAGCTGCAGTGGTTCGACAAGCTCAGCAGTCATCCGCTGTTCGGCAGGACTGTGCTCGTGACGAGAGCGCGTGCTCAGGCATCGAAGCTCACAGCGGCATTGGAACAGCTGGGGGCCAGATGCATCGAGGTGCCGGCTATCCGCTTTGCCGCACCGCAGGATGGCTATGCAGCGCTCGATGCAGCACTTGGTGAGCTTGCAGGCTATGACTGGCTGATCTTTACGAGCACGAACGGTGTGGAGCGCTTTTTTCAGCGCCTGTTTGCAGCGGGCCGCGATGTGCGTGCGCTTGGGACTGCGCGGATTGCAGCCATCGGCTCATCTACGGAAGCGAAGCTCCGGGAGTATGGCATCCTGGCAGATAAGGTGCCTGCAGAGTTCCGGGCGGAGGGCGTAGTCGAATGCATGCGTTCGGAGCTGAAACCGGGGATGAACGTGCTGATCCCGCGTGCGCAGGAAGCCAGGGAAATCCTGCCGCAGAAACTGCGTGAGCTTGGTGCAAAGGTTACGGTCGCACCGGTTTATCGTACGGCAGCGGCGGAGATGGATGCAGAGGCTCTGCGCGGCATGCTGGCTGCGGGCGAGGTGGATTTCGTGACCTTCACGAGCTCATCGACCGTGACGAATCTGCTGGATATCCTGGGTGACACTTCATGCCTGCAAAAGGCAAAGACAGCCTGCATCGGCCCGGTGACGGCTGAGACCTGCCGGAAGCACGGGCTGCAGCCGGATATTCTCGCGAAGGAATATACAATCGCTGGTCTGGTGGAAGCAATCCGGACGGCAATGAAATAAATTTAGGAGATGTAGGGTATGGTAGAGCAGAAATTACGTCCGCGCCGTATGCGGATTTCAGAGGCAGTACGTTCGATGGTTCGGGAAACGAGTCTTTCCGTCAAGGATTTTGTCTATCCGATTTTTGTCGTTCCTGGTGAGCAGGTCAGGGAAGAAATCCCGAGCATGCCGGAATGCTATCATTTGTCCGTTGACAACGCCGTAGAGCTGGCGAAGGAAATCTATGCGCTGGGCATTCCTTCCGTGGAAGTTTTCGGTCTGCCGGAGTATAAGGATGAGATCGGCTCGAGTGCCTGGGATATGACGAGCCCGGT
>CAZTAP010000046.1:0-16397 GCA_964611665.1 uncultured Selenomonadaceae bacterium
ATGACGTTGTAAAGGCTACGGTTGTAGCTGTTGAAGATGGTCAGGCATATGTAAACATTGCCGGTCTGAAATCTGATATTCCGATTACAAAACGTGAGCTTGCTACTCCGGAGCCGGAGTCTGCTAAGGACGTTGTTAAGGTAAATGATGAAATCGAAGTTTTCGTAGTTGCTCTTGGCGGCGAAAACGGCGCTACGGTATCCAAGGTTCGTGCAGACCGCATGGTTGCATGGAAGGATATCGAAGCAATCAAGGAGAGCGGTGCAACGGTACAGGCTCAGGTTACGCAGGTAGTCAAGGGCGGCCTTGTTGCTGTAGTCAATGGCCTCAGAGGCTTTATCCCGGCTTCTCAGATGGAACTTCATTTCGTGAAGGATCTCTCTGTGTATGTCGGTCAGACGGTAGAAGCTCTGCCGATTGAGCTTGATGTACGCAAGCAGCGTCTGGTTCTTTCCCGCCGCACGCTTCTTGAGACAGAACGTGAGAAGAAACAGGCGGAAGTATTTGAAACGCTGGAAGCTGGACAGACCCTTCGCGGCACAGTAAAGCGCCTGGTAGAATATGGCGCTTTCATCGATATCGGCGGTGTCGATGGTCTTGCGCATATTTCCGATCTTTCCTGGGAACGCGTAAAGCAGCCGTCGGATGTACTTTCTGTTGGTCAGGAAGTTGACGTATTCGTCAAGAACTTTGATCCGGAAACGAAGCGCATTTCTCTTTCCATCAAAGATACGATGCGTGATCCTTGGCTTGACAAGGCTGAGAAATATCAGGAAGGCAGCCATATCAAGGGCAAAATCATCAAACTTACGGATTTTGGTGCGTTCATGGAAATCGAGCCGGGCTTTGATGGTCTCATTCCGATGGGTGAGCTTGCTGAGAAGCGTATTGCCAAGGCTGAAGAAGCAGTACAGGTTGGCGATATTGTAACGGTCAAGATTCTTCATATCGACATGAAGAGAAAACGTATTTCTCTTTCCATCACGAAGGTACAGAAGGATGCTGAGGTTGCTGAGTACAACAGCTATACAGCAGACCAGGCTGAGACGAAAGCTACGATCGGTGACGAAGTCGGCGATGATCTCAAGAACCTTTAAGCGCGTAAAAAGCCAATTTGATAAGCAGTAACTTAGAAGGAGTGATGTTATCATCACTCCTTTGTTTGTGAGAAAGTGAGAAAATAGAGAAGCAATGTATTTAGGAAAAATCATAAGCATTTCTTCCGGAAGCCTGGCTGAGGAGCTGGAACTGGCTGTTGGCGATAAAGTCCTGGAAATCAATGGTCAGAAGCTTCGTGATATCATCGATCTGAGCTTTGCTTTTGCCGATGAAGAAATCGATATGCTCATTGAGCATGCCGATGGTGAGCAGGAAATGCTTTCGTTTGAGAAGGATTATGACGAAGAACTCGGTGCTGAATTCGAGTCTGCAGTCTTTGATGGTATCCGTAATTGCGGGAACCATTGTTATTTCTGTTTTGTCGACCAGGTGGCTCCGCATATGAGGGACAGCCTTTCGGTAAAAGATGATGACTATCGCATGTCATTCCTGTATGGCAATTTCGTAACGATGACCAATATGGTGGAGGCAGACTTTAAACGCATTGAGCAGTTCCATCTTTCGCCGCTCTTCATTTCGGTACAGACGATGGATCCTGAGCTTCGTGCCAGGATGCTGCGTTCGCCGCGTGCTGCCGAAATCGGGCAGCAGCTGGATCGTCTGCAGCAGGCGGATGTAGAATATCATGCACAGATCGTGCTGTGTCCGGGCCTCAACGATGGAGCGGATCTCGATCATACCATCGAAAAGATTCTTGCCCGTCAGCCTTATGCACAGTCGCTGGCCATTGTACCGGTCGGACTGACCAGGTTCCGTGAGGGCTGCTATCCATTGCAGATGTTTGATGCCGAGGGCGCAGAAAAGGTCATTGCACAGGTCTCACGCTGGCAGGCTGAGCAGCGGGCGAAGAGCGGACGCACCTTTGTATATCTTGGCGATGAGTTCTATTTCCTTGCGGGGCGTGAACTGCCGCCAGCGGAAGCGTACGATGGGTTCCCACAGCTTGATAATGGAATTGGGCTCGCGCGCAACTTCCTTGAGGAATGGGAGCAGGCGGAAAAACAGCAGGGCAATGCAGAGCCGGTTTATCTGGATGTGATCAGCGGGACGTCGGTTGCACCGATGCTGCAGAAGCTGGCGGATTCTTTGCAGGATGAAAATCTGCATGTGCGTGTACTGCCGGTAGCAAATGAGTTCTTCGGCACGAGCGTGAATGTGTCCGGATTGCTTACCGGACAGGACATCCTTGCTGCATTGAAGAAAAGCAAAGGAAAACGTACAGGCATACTCCTGCCGGAGTGTGCACTTCGTTCGGGAGAGAATGTTTTTCTGGATGATTATACCTTGCGGGATATTCAGAAGGAATTTCCTGAGGTTCGTATGGAAACGGTGCTTGGCGGTGCTGATTACCGCCAGGCCCTGGAGAACTGGTCCGCCTATCGCGGGGCCAGAACGGAAGAGACGGCCTATATGTGGCAGAGCAATGCTGCCTATACAAAGCCGGCACGAAAGGAAGATTAATCAATGAGCAAACCAATTGTCGCAATTGTCGGCAGGCCAAACGTTGGCAAATCAACGCTGTTCAACCAGATTGGGAAAAAACGCGTTTCTATTGTAGATGATTTCCCGGGGGTTACCCGTGATCGTATTTATCTTGATGCAGAGTGGCTGCAGCATGAATTCACGATGATCGATACCGGGGGAATCGAGCTTGATTCCAGCGATCATATTTTGAAGTCCATGCGTCAGCAGGCGCAGATCGCCATGGAAGAGGCAGATGTCATCCTGTTTGTCGTGGACGGGCGTGCCGGTCTTACCACGGCGGATGAAGAAGTCGGGCATTTGCTGCGCACGACGAAGAAGCCTGTGGTCCTGGCCGTGAATAAGATCGATGCACCAAGCCTTGAAGCGGACAGCTATGAGTTCTATAATCTCGGCATCGGGGAGCCGATTCCGATTTCTGCATCGAATGCGCTGAATCTTGGCGATCTGCTGGATGCCATCGTAGCAGCTTTTCCAAAGGAAGCTCATGAGGAAAAGGAAGCGGATGAAATCAGCATCGCAGTGATTGGGCGGCCGAATGTCGGCAAATCCTCGCTGGTCAATTCGCTGCTGGGAGAAGACCGGGTCATTGTAAGTGATGTTGCAGGTACGACGCGTGATGCAATCGATACGCACTTCGTCAAGGATGATACGAAGTTCATCCTTATTGATACAGCGGGCATGCGCCGTCGCGGCAAGATCGATGCACCGGTTGAACGATACAGCGTCATGCGCGCGCTGCGGGCCGTAGACCGTGCGGATGTCGTGCTCATGGTCATCAATGCCGAAGAAGGCATCACTGAGCAGGATAAGAAAATTGCCGGCTATGCGCATGAATCCGGCAAGGGCGTCATCATTGTCGTCAATAAATGGGACCTCTATAAAGATAAGGACGACAAATCCACCCTGCGCTTTACCGAGGATCTGCGCGATGAAATGGGCTTCCTGCAATATGCACCAGTACTGTACACGTCGGCACTTACACGTCAGCGCGTGCATCGCATCACAGAGCTCGTGAAATACGTGGCAGATCAGCAGTCCATGCGGATTCAGACCAGTGTGCTCAATGAGCTCATCCGTGATGCAGTATCCATCAATCCGCCGCCGGCCCATAAAGGCAAGCGTCTCAAAATCCTCTTTATGACGCAGGCTGATATCAGACCGCCGAAATTCATTATTTTTGTAAATGATCCGGAGCTCATGCATTTCTCATATTTGCGTTATATTGAGAATAAGCTGCGTGAAAGCTTTGGCTTTGAAGGGACGCCGCTTAAACTTATTGTACGCGGCCGCGAAGAGGAGGATGAATAACGATGTCGCTTTTCCTGGTCTGTGCACTGGCTTATGTTCTTGGCTCGATACCGAACGGACTTGTTTTGTGCCGGCTGATCTGGCACATCGATATTCGGGAGTATGGCAGCCACAACATCGGGGCAACGAATGTATGGCGTACTTTGGGCAAGGGACCAGGCTTCCTGGTCTTTTTCCTGGATTTTTTGAAGGGTCTGCTTGGCGTATGGTTTGGTCTGGTGATTTCTGGTGAGCCGCTTGCCCTGGTGCTTGGCGGCGTCTTTGCAATCGTCGGGCATTCGGCTTCGCTGTTTCTTGGACTGAAGGGCGGCAAGGGTGTTGCTACCGGTCTCGGTGTCATTGCGATGCTGATGCCGCTGCCTACGCTGCTTGTCTTTCTGGTATGGCTTGCCATCGTTTATCTGACGAAGTATGTTTCTCTTGGCTCTATTGTTGGTGCTGCACTGGTACCTGTCCTGTCCTTTGTTTTCCATCTGCCGACAGAATACACGGTGTTCGGGGTATTTGCAGCAGTACTGATCATCTATCGCCATAAGGCGAATATCGGTCGTCTGCTGAATGGTACAGAAAGCAAGATCAAGGCAGGGCATCGTTCATAGGAAACGGATTTCTTGTATACCGTCCTTCGGGACGGTATTTTTTTGGGGAATGGATAGTGTAATAAATAACAGAACAACAGGATAATCTGCTAGAAAAAATGCGCCGCCTATGGTAAAATGTTTATCTAGGGTGTATGTTCACTGTGTGCGGACATCAAAAACGGATACGTATTCTGCTCACATTTTTATCATAAAATAAATTTTTTTGTGTGCAATAGACGAAATACCTGTAAAATATGCTGTTAAAATATTGAAAAACATTCATTGATAATGTATAATTACAAAGTGTTGTATCTACTGCATGTAGAAAATAATCCATTCTGGAAGTACGGAGGCAATCATGAATATGAATAAAGAAAAGAGCGGATTCTTCCTCGTACGTGAGGAGATCTTGCCAGAAGCAATCAAAAAAACAATCCGGGTCAAGGAAATGCTGAAACGCGGGGATGCACGTACCATCAATGAAGCGGTGGAAAAGATGGAGCTCAGCCGCAGTGCCTATTATAAATATAAAGATTATGTTTTCCCGTTCTATGAAGCAAGCCAGAATAAGATTGTTACGCTTACCTTCCTGCTTGAACATAAAAAGGGTGTGCTCTCCAGTGTGCTCAATACAATTTCTGCAGATTCCGGCAGTGTGCTGACGATCAATCAGGGGATTCCGCTTCAGGGCGTGGCAAATGCCACCGTATCCATTGAAACGGCGAATCTGTCGGTAGATCTGGAAGCGCTTTTGGATAAATTGCGCATGGTCGATGGTGTCAAGCGTCTGGAAGTTCTTGGACAAGCATAGAAGGAGGTGTGTCGGCATGAGAAAAGCAATAACGATAGGATTACTGGGCTCGGGTACCGTCGGTACAGGTGTGGTCAGGGTGCTCAGGGAGAATGCGCATGAAATCACGGAAAAAGTCGGCGCACAGCTCCAGATCAAGACGGTATTGGTCAGAAACCTTGCAAAGGAACGTCCGGAACTTGCCGGACTGAAGCTTACGGATAAAATCGAGGATATCCTTGAGGACCCGGAAATCGATGTCGTCGTTGAGCTCATGGGAGGCATCCATCCTGCGCGTGAATATATGCTGCGGGCCATGGAGGCTGGCAAGAATGTCGTAACAGCGAATAAGGATGTCATAGCTCAGCATGGCAGGGATATGTTCGAGATGGCGGAAAAGCGTGATGTCGACTTCATGTTTGAAGCAAGCGTGGGCGGCGGGATCCCAATCATTACGCCGCTGAAGCAGTGCCTTACGGCAAATAAGATCACGGAGATCATGGGCATTGTGAACGGCACGACAAATTATATGCTGACGAAGATGACGGAGTGCGGCAGTGATTATGATGCTGTGCTCAGGGAAGCACAGGCCAAGGGCTATGCAGAGGCGAATCCGGCAGCCGATGTCGAGGGACTTGATGCTGCACGCAAGGCAGCAATTCTGGCATCCATTGCATTCAATACCCGGATCAGTCTGGATAATGTATCCGTTGAAGGGATAACGAAAATCACGCCGGCGGATATCGAATATGCCAAGGAACTGGGCTATGTCATCAAACTGCTGGCAATCGGCCATGATTCTCCGGAAAAGGGAGTCGATGTGCGCGTGCATCCGGTATTCCTGCCGAAGGAGCATCCACTGGCTGCGGTTAATGATGTCTTCAATGCCATCTTCATTCGCGGCAACGCAATCGGCGAGGCCATGTTCTATGGCCGCGGTGCCGGTTCACTGCCGACCGCTTCGGCTGTTGTGGCAGATATCATCGATACGGCACGCGATATCATGATGAATACCTTTGGACGCGTACGCTGTACCTGCTATGAACAGAAGCAGCTGTGTCCGATTGAAGAGACCGAGTCATCCTACTATGTGCGTTTGCTCGTCGATGATCAGCCGGGCGTGCTTGGCGCGATTGCGACCGCTTTCGGCGCGCAGGGAGTAAGCCTGAAGTCAGTCATCCAGACGCGCCGTGTTGATGATCGGGCGGAAATTGTTGCGGTCACGCATTGCGTAAAATACAAGAAAATCGAGGATGCAGAGAAGGTCCTGCGAAGCCTGCCTGTTGTTACAGAAATCCGCAGCATGATTCGTGTAGAAAACAGCCAGGAGGTCTGAGGATATGGGAGATAGAACGATTAAGGTACTGGTACCGGGGACAAGCGCAAACTGCGGCCCGGGGTTTGATACCATCGGAGTTGCGTGTACGATTTATAATGAACTATCCCTTACGCTTCGCCATGAACCGGGACTGCGTATCGATATTACGGGAGAGGGAGCAGGGAACATTCCCTGTGATACGAGGAATATCGTCTGGCGCTCTATTCAGTACATTCTCAAGAAAGCTGGGCTTACAGAGGAATATCAGGGCGCCTATATCCACATGGTCAACCGCATACCGCTTTCGCGCGGCCTTGGCAGCAGTGCAGCTGCTATTGTTGCCGGTCTCAAGGCATCCAATGTGCTCATTGGCAACCGATACAGCCGCAGAGAGCTTTTGCAGATGGCTGTGGAGATCGAAGGGCATCCGGACAATGTGGCACCAGCTATATTCGGCGGCTTTACCATCAGCGTGGTGACCGGGGAGAAAACGGAGTGTTTCTCGTTCATTCCGAAGGTTCCGCTGAAACTTGTCGTAGCTGTGCCGGAGTTTCCGCTTTCGACAAGGGCTGCACGCAATGTGCTGCCGCAGGAAGTGCCGCTCAAGGATGCAGTATTCAATGTGAGCCGTGCTGCGCTGATGATTGCAGCACTTTGCAAAGGAAACCCTCAGTTTTTGAAGAATGCGTTTGATGATGCACTTCATCAGCCGTATCGTGAGAAGCTTATCCCGGGCATGCAGGATGTGTTCCGGGCAGCCCGGGAAGCCGGAGCACTGGGTGCATCCATGAGTGGTGCAGGACCATGCCTGATCGCCTTTACGACAGAGCAGTCAGAGGCTGTCGGTGAGGCCATGGTGCAGGCTTTTCAGAAACATGAGATCAGGGCGAAGTATCTGCTGCTGGATATCGATCCACGCGGCGTGCATATTGCGAAAAACTAAAACGGTTGCTGCTGTTATGCAGCAGCCGTTTCTTTTTGGGGTGAAATGATGCAGGAATCTGTGTTTGTGGAAAAAATAAAAGCGGAAGGCGGACGTGTTTTCCTTGTAGGCGGCTGGGTACGTGACTGTATTCGCGGTACGGCAGCGAAGGACAAGGATTATGTGATTTCAGGCTTTTCGGAAGACCGGTTCAAAGAATTATTTCCTGAGGCAAAAAAGGTTGGCAGGTCATTTCCTGTTTATCTTGTGTCCATCGATGGGAAATCAGCTGAAGTTGCTTTTGCACGCAGGGAAAGAAAAACAGGGTCTGGCTACACGGGGTTTGCGGTAGAAAGCCAGCCGGGGGTCCGCATCGAGGAAGATCTCTGGCGTCGGGATACGACGATGAACAGCATGGCACTGGAACTGCCGGAAAAGCAGCTGCTCGATCCGTTCGGCGGCCGGCAGGATATCCGGGCAGGCCGCATACGGGCTGTATCGCGGCATTTTATGGAAGACCCGGTACGTGCATTGCGCGCTGCACGCCAGGCTGCAGAGCTGGGCTTCTCGATTACGCAGGAGACACTGGACTACATGCGGGCATGCCGCGGGGAGCTTTGTGCAGAGCCTCAGGAACGTATTGTGCATGAGATGGAACGTGCACTCGCAGCACCAAGACCATCCATATTCTTTTTCAGCCTGCAGAAGGCAGGACTGCTGCAGGCGATATTTCCTGAGCTGTATGCACTGATCGGCAAGACGCAGCCGGTAGAATTCCATCCGGAAGGCGATGCGTTCCTGCATACGATGAAGCTTTTGGATGAAGTGTCTGCCTCTACGACGACAATCGCAGCACGTTTTGCCGGACTCGCACATGATCTGGGCAAGGGGACGACACCGGATGCGATGCTGCCGCATCATTATGCGCATGAAATACGGGGCGGAAAGGTCCTGGAAGCCTGGAATGCACGCAGCACACTGCCAAAGCTCTGGCTGCAATGTGCCTCGTTTATCATACGGGAACATATGCGTGCGCCAAGACTCGTCAAACCTGCGAAAATTGTTGCTCTTCTGTTACAAGTTTACAAATCATCTTTAAATTTTTCTGATTTTAATGCAATTATCCGGGCGGATCATGGCAGTCTGCCGGACTACTTAATGCATGGAGAAGCGTATCTGCAGGCGATTCTGGAAGTTTCCGGCCGTGGTTGTCCGGACAACCTGAAGGGAAGAGAAATCGGCGACTGGCTAACAGCCGCAAGGGTTAGAGCCTATTCGATGGCTGCGGCTGAAAAAACGAAATTGTAAGATATTTTGCACAAAATAGATGTTAGTTATTTACTTTTTGCCGAAAATTAATTATAATTAAATTACGGGAAAATTCAAAAACAGTCCGGGGGGAGTTTAGATGAGTCATATTTTGCCTTATAAATCTGTGGAACCAAAGATCGACCCCAGTGTTTATCTTGCATCAACGGCAGTTGTCGCAGGAGATGTGAGCATTGGAGAGGGGTCAAGCATATGGTTTGGAACCGTATTGCGCGGCGATATTGAACGAATCAGGGTTGGGAAGTTTACGAATATCCAGGATAATGCCACAATCCATGTTATGGGAGACAGACCGACGATTATTGGAGATTATGTCACAATTGGTCATAATGCCATTGTGCATTGCGGTAAAATCGGCAATAACTGCCTGATCGGCATGGGCTCGATCATCCTTGGCTATACGGAAATTGGTGATAATTGCGTAATCGGAGCTGGCAGCTTGATCACCCAGCACAAGAAGATACCAGCGAACTCCCTGGTCTATGGAAATCCTGCACGCATCATCCGTTCCCTGCGGGACGATGAGATAGAGGCACTGCACGAATCTGCAGAAGGCTATCATCAGGTAGCGCAGCAGTACATGAACAATAACTAAGAGAAGAGGCCCTTACTATGATGGAGAAAACACTTGTACTTATCAAACCAGACGCATTTGCAAAACACTATTCCGGTGAAATCATTAAAAGATACGAGGCAGAGGGCTTTAAGATCCATGCGCTGAAGATGATGTGGATGACGAGAAATCTCGCTTCCAAGCACTATGCAGAACATGTGGATAAGCCATACTATGAGGATTTGGCTGGCTTTATGACTTCCGGGCCGATCCTTGCCATGGTGCTCGGCGGTGAAGATGCGATTGCACGTGTACGTAAGCTCAACGGCTGTACGGACCCGACAAAAGCCGAGGAAGGAACGATCCGTAAACAGTTTGCAGAAAGCTTCCGCCGCAATGCAGTGCATGCTTCAGACAGTCCGGAGAGTGCAAACCGTGAAATCCATATTTTCTTCAATGAGACAGAAATTTACGATTGAGGTGAGCGGCTTTGGGCGTTTATACGAAAACGGGGGACCATGGCCAGACCGGTCTCTATTCCGGAGAGCGTGTAGATAAAGCATCCGTGCGCGTAGAAGCCTATGGCACCGTGGACGAAGCGAATTCCGCGCTGGCCATGGCCCGGGCATTTTGTACGAAGCCGCAGGTTGCGGCAAAGATCCTGCCTTTGCAGAAAAAGCTGTCGCTTTTGATGGCGGATCTTGCCAGCATTGGCAAGGAACCTTATCTTACCGGGGAAGATGTAAGGGTGCTGGAACAGGAAATCGACGAAATGGAGGCAGTCCTGCCGCCGCTTCGGGCATTTATCGTGCCGGGGGATACAAAGGGCGGAGCTATGCTGGATCTGGCCCGTACTATGATACGCCGGGCTGAGCGCCGTTTTCTGGAGCTTGCCCGTACGGAAGAAGTACATGAGGCTGATCAGTTATTTTTGAATCGCAGTTCTGATTATTGTTTCATGCTGCTGCGTCTGGAAGAGAATAAAGAATAAAGAGATATGGGCAGCCGGTAAGGCTGCCTTTATTTTATGGAAAAATGGTTTTTTTTACCGGATAAAGCAGGAATTGCAGTATATTCAGAGAATATAGAAAATATAAAGCGTTTAGGAGATGATTAATATGAAGGAGTATATCAGTACCAACTTGCGTAACGTAGCCATCGTCGGTCATGGAAAGTCAGGCAAGACGAGCATTGCAGAGGCCTGCCTTTTCAATACCGGCGCAGCAAAACGTTTGGGCAAGGTCGACGATGGCACCACGACAACGGACTATGAGCCTGAAGAAGTCAAGCGCAAGCTCAGCATCGGAACGGCGCTTGCGGCCTGCGAGTGGCAGGATTATAAGCTGAATCTTCTGGACACACCGGGCTATCCGGACTTTGTCGGAGAGGTAAAAGGTGCATTGCAGGCAGCAGATAGTGCACTGGTCGTGATTTCGGCGACCTCGGGCATTGAGGTGGAAACGGAAAAGGTATGGCAGTATGCAGAGAGCATGGATTTGCCGCGTGCTTTCTTTGTGAATAAAATGGATCGTGAGCATGCAGATTTTGCGGGCGTCGTGGAAGAACTGCGCGTGAGATTTGGTACCGGTGTTGTTCCAATTCAGCTGCCGATTGGCAAAGAAGCTGCTTTCCAGGGCGTTGTGGATTTGTTGGCATTACATATCCGCCTCAAGGAACGGGATGAAAATAATTGCATCGTTGTCGAAGAGATTCCGGAATATATGACCAATGAAGTCGAAGAAGCACGTCAGAAGCTCATTGAGGCCGTGGCTGAATTCAATAATGAGCTTTTGGAGAAATACATCGAAGGTGTAGAGATCGCCGAGGAAGAGGTCGCAGCAGCTCTGATCGAAGGCATCCAGGCCGGGAAGATCTTCCCGGTGCTTTGCGGCTCGGCAATGCGTAATGTCGGGATGCATAAGCTGCTCAACGATATCGTGGAATATCTGCCGGCGCCGACGGATCGTACGGTGATCGGCATGGATCCGGAAACGGAAGAGCTGGTGGAACGCAGCACAGAGGATGCTTTTTCGGCGCAGGTATTCAAGACCATCGTCGATCCTTTTGTGGGCAGGCTGAGCTTTATCCGCGTATTCTCGGGTGAGATGAAGGGCGATGCTTCATACTACAACGTGAATCGTGATGATATGGAGCGTGTTGGCACACTCTTTACCATGCAGGGCAAACATCAGATCAACCTTCCGGCCGCGCATGCCGGTGATATCATCGCAGTTGCGAAGCTGCAGGGGACGAAGACCGGAGATACACTGTGCAGCAAGGAGGCTGTCGTGCGTTATGATGCCATTGATTACCCGCAGTCCATGCTGAGCATGGCGGCCTATGCCAGGAAGAAGGGCGAGGAGGATAAGGTGTTCTCGGCTCTGGCCAAAGAAGCGGAGGAGGATCCGACCATTCGGCTGGTCAAGGAGCCGGAGACCAAAGAAACACTCATCCAGGGCATAGGTGAAGTTCATCTCGATGTCCTTGCTGAAAAAATCCAGCGCAAATTCGGTGTAGAGGCTTCCTTTGTTGAGCCGCGCATTGCTTACCGCGAGACTATCCGCAAGGGAGTAAAGGTCGAGGGCAAGCACAAAAAGCAGAGCGGCGGACACGGACAGTATGGTCATGTCTGGCTGGAAATCACGCCGCAGGAGCCGGGTGCCGGCAATCTCTTTACGGAGACAATCTTCGGCGGCAGCGTGCCGCGCCAGTATATCCCTGCCGTAGAGAAAGGCACCGCGGAAACGCTTGCAGATGGCATCCTGGCCGGATATCCGGTGGTTGATGTCAAAGTCAATCTGTATGATGGCTCGTATCATAGCGTAGATTCTTCTGAGGTCGCCTTCAAAACGGCAACGGCACTTGCCCTGCGCAAGGGCGTCATGGAGGCTGAGCCGGTCCTGCTGGAGCCAATCTACGAGATGGTCGTAGAAGCACCGGAATACTATATGGGCGATGTCATGGGCAAGCTCAATTCAAAGCGGGCCAAAATTCTGGGCATGGACAGTACAGGCAAGGATATGAGCCAGGTCCGGGCGCAAATCCCGGCAGCTTCTCTGTACAAGTACGCGACCGAGCTGCGTTCGCTCACGCAGGGCCGTGGTTCCTATACGTTGGAGTTCTCCCATTACGAGGAAGTTCCGGCCAAGATGGCAGAAAAGATCATTGAAGAGGCAAAGGCCGAATAAGGAAAAGAAAATGAGACGACTACACGCACATGTAATCGTCTCATTTTTTATTTCCTTAACGGTATTTCGTCAAAACCTGTTCCAATGTATCGAGTACGTTGTCAATATCCTGCTCCGTGATGACGAGCGGCGGCTGGAAGGCCATGACGTTGCGGGCAATGCCGTTTTTGCCGATGATGAAGCCGCGGTTTTTCATTTCCTCGAGGACAAGATCGAGCTCCTCGGCAGCCGGGCTTCGGTCTGCATGGACGAACTCGGCGCCGACCATGAGGCCGATGCCGCGGATATCACCGATGATCGGATGCTTTTTCTGCAGTTCGTAAAGACCTTCCTTGAGCTGCCTGCCGCGTGCGAGTGCATTGGCTTTAAGATCATGCTCTTCGATGTAGTTGAGCACAGCGAGGCCGGCTGTTGTCGATACCGGGTTGCCGCCAAGTGTCGAAGCACCGGGCTTCGTGTAGGTATCAGCAATTTCTGCCGTAGAAATGAAGGCGCTGATCGGGGCACCGTTGCCCAGTGCCTTGGCGACGCTCATGATGTCCGGTACAACATCGAAGTTTTCAATGGCAAACATTTTCCCGGTACGTGCAAATCCGGTCTGGACTTCATCGGCAATGAACAATGTGCCATATTGGGCAAGGATTTCCTTTACGCGCTTGAAATAGCCCTCTGGCGGTACGACAATACCGGCATTGCCCTGAATGGACTCGGCGATGAAGGCAGCCGGGTGGCCGGAGGTGCCTGTTTTGATGATATCCTCGATGGCATTTGCACAGGCCAGGTCGCATTCCGGATATTTTTTGCCCAGCGGGCAGCGATAGCAATATGGATTCGGCGCGAAGCTGATGCCGCCGACCGGATTCGGATCCGTGCGCCACATGCCGATGCCCGTGAGGCTCATAGTCAGCTTGGTGCGTCCATGCAGGCCGTTCCGCAGAGCGATGAATTCACTGCTGCCGGTATAAATCGAAGCGAGCAGGGCAGAGCCTTCGTTGGCTTCGGTACCGGTAGAGCAGAAAAAGGATTTCTGCAGTTTGCCGGGTGTGACCTCCGCCAGCTTTTCTGCGAGGTTCACAAAGTTTTCGGTCAGGTAGATATTGCAGACATGCTGCAGGGTATTGACCTGTTCACAGACCCTGGCATTGATCTCCGGATTGCAGTGGCCGCAGTTGATGACCGAGACGCCGGCAAAGCAGTCGAGATATCTGCGCCCTTCACTGTCGAAAAGGTACTGCATGGAGCCTTTGACCATCTGGCGCGGTTCTTTATAAAAGTGAGCCAGACAAGGCATGATATATTTTTTCTTCTTCTCAAGGATGGCCTCAGGGCCAATGTAATTTGACAAATAGATAACCTCACTTTCCATCAGATAGAATTTTTCGATTCGCGGAAGCGATACATGCCGAGGCCGAGCTCACGCGGGCTCTTTTCCTTTAGCTCAGCAAATACAGCCTCATCAAAGGCCGGTTCATGCGCTGTGAGCCGGTCGAGCGCCGCGCGGTAAGCTTTCGTCAGCAGGCCGGTGAGCTCAGGGGTATAGTCCTGTGCTTCAATGCGGTAGGAGGCGACGCCGTTGAACTTGCCAAGATATGGATACAGGCAGAGATCTTTGGCAAAAAGAATATGGCAGCGTCCATACTGATCGATGCGCAGCGGATGGCTTTCTCCAGCGTTGTCCAGCAGGGCATAGCGACGGTCGAGCAGCTCCGGATTTTTGAGCGGATCGTAGTTTCCCAGCGTCATTGCCGGCAGATTGTGGTCACAGATCATGGATTCACAGGCACCATGCACGATGACCTCGATCGGCAGTACGGAGTTTTCAACGATTTCACGCAGCTGGGCAAAGGAGAGCTCCAGGGAGGCAGCTGCCATGGAAAGGCCGTTCTCGCTCAAGAACTTTGCTGCCAGATGGTTGAAAAGATTGAAGGAAACATCCGCCTGGACCGGCAGCTTTGTGCATTCGGCAGCGAGTTTCAGCGAGCCAAGATTGCTTACCATGATGCCATCCGGCTGGACTTCATTGAGTGCGGTGAAGAACTGTTCGAGTTCGCCGCATTCGCGGCGCATCGTCGTGCGCGGCGTATCGATGACGACTTTGGTATCTGTTTTTTTGCTGAGGGAAACGATGGAGCGGATATCTTTCAGGCTCCAGGGGCGGCTCGGACGAAAGGCCTCGCCGCCGATATAGATGGTATCGGCGCCATTTTCCATGGCAGCCATGGCAGAAGCCGGGTCGGCCACGCGTACAGCCAGTATGCGATGCGCAGTGTTTTCTTTTGCAATGTCCTTTTCCTGCTTCAGAATGTCATCCTGGAAGCCGGCTTCCTTTACGGCATCACTGAAGAAACGCGGCTCACGCTTGCCGTCGAAGCCGATATCCTGAGCGGTTGTCGCACCGAGGGCGAAGGTCGTCGTGAAGTCGCGCGCACGGTTTTCAAACAGGCTCTTCCAGCCTTCCTCATCGGTATGATAGCCGTTCGGATCAGCCAGATAGGCGTCGATGGCCTTGCGGTAAGTCGTCACGATGCGGCGCACAAAATCAGCCGGGCGCATGCGGCCTTCAATCTTAAAGGAATGTACACCGGCCTGGATGAGTTCCGGAATATTGCGGTACATGCACATGTCCTTCAGTGCGAGCTTGTAAGGGCCGGGACCATCCGTGTCGAGGACTTCCCTGGTCTGCTCATCGATGAGCTGATAAGCCCAGCGGCATGGCTTCAGGCAGCGGCCGCGATTGCCGCTTTGTCCGAAGACGACACCGGAATGGATGCACTGTCCGCTTTCGGACATGCACATATCGCCATGCATGAAGTATTCGACTTCGATGCCGGTACGTTCTTTGAAAAGGCTGAGCTCAGAAAGCGTCATCTCACGTCCGACGACAATGCGGGTGATGCCATATTCCTTGAGCTTCTGGATTGCATGCTCGTTATGTGTATTCATCATGACAGAGGTATGCAGAGGAATCCGGATGTCCATCTCATGCACGAGCTCCATGACAGCAAAATCCTGGACAAGGACAGCATCTGGCTTGATTTCATTCAAATAGGCAAGATATTGTTTCAAGGCGGGAATTTCCTCGTCGCTGATCAGGTTGTTCAGTGTGATATAAAGGCGTACACCATGTTCGTGGGTATAGGCAACCGCCTTTTTCAGCATAGCGTCGTCAAAATTCGTATCGCCGCGGTGCATGCGCATATTGAAGTGCTTGCCGCCGAGATAAACAGCATCAGCACCGGCTTCGACAGCAGCCTCCAGGGCTTCCCAGGTACCAGCAGGTGCAAGTAATTCCACAGATTTACGGGTCAATAACATATCTTTTGTACTCCTTCTAAGCAAAATTTCTATTTGTACCGTTTATGCAACAATATATAGTATATCAATTTTCTTTTTAATAATAAAGCAGAAAGGCATTTTTTGCTAAAATATATCCGAATTCATCTGATGAATTTTAAATTTGCCTTTTCTTTATCCCTGTATTATAATAAATGCTATTAGCAATGAAAAAGAGAGTAAGCTGTAAATGCATCGTACAGGGAGCCGCGCCTTGACTGGAAGCGTGACCGGGGCGGGCAGCTGAAGTTCACTTTGGAGCTCTGTGGGGAAGCTTACTGCTCGTAGTCACAGCGTCTGGCAGCGTTAATGCCTTGGAGTATCAATTAGGGTGGTACCGCGAAATCGACTTTCGCCCCTTGCCGGGGCGGGAGTTTTTTTATTTTACAAAGAAATTTTGGAGGTAACTATGGAAGAACAGATTGCAAAGCTGAAGCAGGAAGCTGCAGAAGCCATCAAAAAAACCGCTGC
>CAZTAP010000047.1:0-16115 GCA_964611665.1 uncultured Selenomonadaceae bacterium
AGCGACAAAAAGACATTGAGCATAAAAATGACAATGATCGATGCCACAACAGATCGTGTCGTAGCCTTGCCGACGCCTTCCGCACCATCTGGTGCATGGAGCCCGTAATAACAGCCCAGCACAGCGACCACGATACCAAACACAGCAGCTTTGATGAGACCGCCCGTAATATCATGCAGATCCACGAAATTATCGATTGAATCCAGATACAAAAAGGAACTGATCGAGCTATACTGGGTTGCAATGACCCAGCCGCCGGCCACGCCGATCACATCACCGAACACCGTAAGCAGCGGAATCATCAGCATACAGGACAGCATACGCGGCACCACAAGATAGCCCACCGGATTCACTGCCATGACACGCAAGGCATCGATCTGCTCAGTTACCTTCATCGTACTGATTTCCGCGGTAATCGCCGCACCGACACGCCCTGCACAAACGACACCGACGAGCACAGGCCCGAGTTCACGCCCGATTGCAATGGTAATTACCCCGCCAATCGTCGACTGCGCGCCAAAGCGAATGAATTCGTGCGCAATCTGCAGGGTCATGACCATTCCCGTAAAAAGCAGCGTAAGTCCTACAATGAGCAGGGAATCCACCCCCAGATGCGACATCTGGGCAATCACATGCCGCATGCGGGGAAAATGACGCAGCTGCCGCAGGGTTTCGATCAGCAGCAGCACAACAGAGCCGATATATTCCAGCCGCAGCAAAACAAAAGCACCGATTCGTTCCAAATATCGAATAAGCATATCCTGCCCTTTCCTCCCTGTCTCATGGTTTTTAGATAAATTCACTCTTTTGATTGTAACAATGATAGGAAAAATAGTAAACTACTATTTACTATTTTTTCTGCAAATCTGGAAATTTCTCTGCAAAAATAGAGAAAAATCGTTCTTGAACATGTTCAAAACTTTCCTAACTCATTTTAACACCAATACAATAAAAAATCCAGTATAGAAAAACCGGCTGCCCTCATCGAAGGGACAGCCGGTTCCTGAATTACTTTTTCTCCACCTGCAATGTCGCATGAATGACATTATCGATGATAAATTTCGTTGCAAACTTCGTCTCTGCTCCTGCAGTCTTCTTCTTTGCCTTCTCTCCCAAAAGATCCACCTTGCGCACAGCAGGCTCTGCTGCTTCCGAATTCCCGGCAGTTTCCTTCTGCTGCTGAATAGCCTTTTTGATGGCAGCCTTTTGTTCATCTTCGCTCATGAGCGCCTGAGATGCAGCCGGAGCAATGATGATCTCATTATTCTGCCCGGCTGCGACAAAATCACGCAATTTGTCCTTTGTCGTCTGCGTCTTATCCTCTTCCGCACTCGTGTCGATACCGGCAGCCTGCTGCAAAAGTGCTGAGGTCACCGGGACAAAACCGCCGCCGCGCAAATCAAGATGAAGCGTCCCTTCCCGCTGATTCTTGGGAACGGTATACGGGATAAGCAAAGTTTCCTTATCCTGACGATACGGCTTGATGGTC
The DNA here is from genome assembly GCA_964611665.1 of uncultured Selenomonadaceae bacterium. Taxonomy (GTDB): domain Bacteria; phylum Bacillota; class Negativicutes; order Selenomonadales; family Selenomonadaceae; genus CAZTAP01. The sequence goes on from CAZTAP010000047.1 coordinate 1,490, forward strand.
GTACGGAAATTCACCGTATCCCCCGGCTTGACCTTTACTTTGTCAGGAATGGCAGATAACAGGGAAGCCGTCTGGCGGCCGCTGTTTACCGCAACATCCACCTTGATGCCCAGGATATTGGATTCCTTGTCCGTATTGCTGCAAATGAGATTCATGGCCTGTGCCAGTTCATTCACGGCAACCTGACCGACATCCGAAGTATTATAATACATGTTGCTGCGTTCAACCTTGCCGTTTTCCGCAGCATCCGTCGTAATCTCAAAATGGATGCTCGCCGTACTCTCTCCCAGAGTATCCGCCGTCTTGTCCATCGCTGCATAGGCAATGCCAGAGCTCAGTGCCGGCAGAAAATCCTCATCATAGGCCATCTGCGCCGTATAGTCACTTGTACGTCCCAGCGACTTATCCTTCACCGATACACGAATCGGTACAACGGACGGAAATGTACCAATGATCCCGCCGATACCGGCTTCACGATCCTGATTGATCCGCCCGATGATATTACCGACATTGGCAATCTTCATGCCATCGGTCGGACCATTCACCGTACCGACAATCGATGCATCCGTCATGAAATAATTTACGTTGCCCTTATGCAGGAAAGGATGGCCGAATGCCAGGACACGGTTCCCGTCTACAGCAGTAACGGTACCGGTAGCTCCTACAACGAAATCACCAAAAACAACAGCTACGCCTACTGCACCGCCCGGCTCAAGCTGTGCACCATACGCAACCTGAGAAGCGCCTGAACCAGCCCCCAGAAAGGAGCCATCCTTTGCCTCAACACCAAGCCCGGACAGCTTTTGCTGCAGGAAAGACGTGCCTGCGGCACCAAAGCCCGATAAATAAAGTGCTGATTTAGGCTTTTCTGTCCCGCCAGCCTTACCGGCTGGAACTGCTGCTGCAGGAGCTGCCGGTGTGACGGCTGTTTCTGCAGGTGCAGGCTGAGCCTCCTTTTCTGGCTGCTTCGCATCATTCTGTCTGGCTTCCACCGGAGTCTCTACAGCTTCCTTCACCGGTTCATCTCCGGCTGCTTTGGCTTCTGCCTTTTTTGCCGCAGCCTTCTCGGCATCCTCCTTGAGCTTCTCCTTTTGTGCTTCGATCTTCCGGAAATCTACCTGTGGTATGCTCGTGAGGTTCTTCCGGTCCGGCATATTCCAAATTGGCAGCATATCACCGATTGGTGTAATCAGGAAAGTATACGGATCCATGCCTTTAAAACCGGCGGAAAGTGCTCCAACGAGCTCTCCATCAATATAGATTGGACTGCCGCTCATGCCCTGCAGCGCACCTCCGGTCATCTCAACGACAGGACCAGAAGCCTTTGCCATAATGCGTCTGGATGAGCCCTTCCCCTGGTCGATTGTGCCGATGATATCCACATCAAAGGTTTTGATCTCACCCGTACCGTCCACTACGGTATAGGCAGTCCCATGCATCCCTGGAAATACCTGCTCCGCACTGAGCATCGGCGGCAATGCCGCCAAGACCGGACTCGTTGTATAAAGACTTAATGCCAGACAGGCAGCAGCCATTCGCTTCATAATTTTTTGCAAACACGTCACCTCATTATCTTTCCTGTTCATTCTTTACGATTTTTGCTACAACAGTTCCTGCTGCAATCTGTCCGCCAGGCTTCACCAGAAGTTCACTGACCTTTCCATCCACCGGAGCACGCGCTGCAGCAATTTCCCCGGTCAGGGTTGCCACACGTACAAGCTCAGCTCCTTCCGGAACCTCTGTACCCGCCTCGACCGTCCAGGTAACCTCACCCTTCAGGCTCGATTTGACGACCAGATTCCGGTGGGCAGAAAAAGCAGTTAAGACGGCAAAGAAAAGTCCCGCCAGACAAACAGCCCACAAAAACTTTTTCAATCTATCCACATCCCTTGTTTCCATTATAACGTCATTGCTCAGGATTTTCCACAGAAAAATCCCAAGTACAGCACACACGGACGCTATTTATTCACAACAAGCAGTGCTGCACCTACCTTGCGCTCACTGCCATCTGAAGGACTATTCATAACCTGCCCTCCGATCACCATCTCGCTCGAACCGCCGCCATCAAAATTAATCGCCTGAACCGCACCGAATTTCACCAGCAGCTCCGCAAACTCTGTCAGTGTACAGCCAATGCTGCTGTCCTGACGTCCGTCAACAACAGCCAGCAGATAGTTTCCGTTCTTTAAAACAGCAATTGCTGTACGCGGAGCCCTCCCGGAAGCGATATCCGAAGGAAACTCTTCTTCTGCCGCAGTCACATGGACCGCACCATTTTCCACCAGTGTCGGCCCTGCGCCAAAGATTTGTACAGCTTTATTCCATGGCTCACCAAGTTCCTCATGGATGACGGCTTTATCGCCGACCTTTACGCCGGCAAAAGCATCTTTTGCTGTCCCATGTACGGAAACAACAACACCATCCCTGGGAATTGCAGAATTCGCCAGATTGATTTCTGTCACCCGCCCATTGCGTACAACATATTCCTGGCCGAATTCATTGGTATTGGTCGTCCCGCCATAATATTTATTATACAGCGTAAGATTGTTCTCGCCGCGCTCCGCATCAACACCAGCTACCGGCACAGTCCTGCCGTTGATTGTTACGCTTCCATCATAGCTTATCTGTCCGAAGACAGCAGAACCATCCGGCATAATTCCCATGGCACTGCGGCGATAATAGGTCGTTCCTGCAACAGAACCATCGATTTTCGTAATGCCGATCAGTTCGCCATTCAGTGCAAAATAAGAAGAATTCTCTGCAGCCGCAGCATTGTTTGCATCAGAAATACCGCTTACCGTCTGTCTTCCAGGAATCTTTCCATTGGCAAGTGCAGGGCGTACCGTATATCGATTCTTATCCGCTTCGAGAAAATGTGCGGTCAGCATGCCCCGCCCGTCCTGACGCACATAAGTCGTATGCGTAAGCCCCTGTGCAGGCGTATCCTGCACAGAAGACTCATATTCCTTGCTGATATCGACAAACAGTCTCACCGGATTTGCCAGTGTCTGCACACGATACTTTGCTGCAGCATAAAGATCGATGATCATGCACAGCTTGCCATCCTTATTTTCAAAAGAAACCTGCCGCACCATATCACTGCTCATCTCCGGCTTCGCTGCCTGGTCACTCACACCAGAAAGTTCCACAATGATGCGCTGTCCGCCATTTTCTGTTCTGACCTCATAGGCGGGGAGCCTGGAAAGGTCAAGAACAATCCGGTCCCTTGCTGCCCCGCTGCCAAATCTCACCCCGCTCAATACTGCCGGCGCTGCTGCGAAAACCATGGTCTGGCTGACCAGCAGCAAAGCTATACAGCATATCAGCACACGCTGATAAATCAATTTCATTTTAAGACCCCCTGTATTTACCATAAAATGAAAAAAGCTGTTGCGGCTATGGCAACAGCCTGTTTCCGTTATTTTTTTGCTGCAGTCTGCGTATTCATCGCACTCTGCTGCCTGGAAAGCTGCTGATAGAGCATATCAGCCAATCCCAGGCCGCCGGATTTTGCAGCCTGATTCATCTGCTCCGTATCCAGCATGGATTGCAGGATCTTATCGCTGTTGGAATTGCCGAAAAGCGAATCCTCCGGCACCGTATCCCGCATCTTACTGTACATGAGATTCATGAACATCGCCTCAAATCCCGTACATGCTTCCTTCAGCTTCTTATCCTGCACAGCCGAGGCTTCTGTACCTGATGTTTTGAGCTGCTGCTCTGCAGTTTTCAGCAAATCCTTAAATTTTGCGCCATCTGCAGCAGCCTGTGCCGAACGATAGGAACTGCTGCCTTGCAAAGCATGATCGGTCAATCCCTGTACCTGCATTTCATCACCCGCTTAAATGATTTCCAGGTCCGCATGCAGCGCACCTGCGGCCTTGATGGCCTGCAAAATCGAAATGATATCCCGCGGCGTAGCTCCTACGGCATTCAAAGCGCCAACAATATCGCTCACATTTGCCGTAGCCGGAAGCACGATGGAATTCGCCTTATCTTCCTTGGCCTTTACCTCGGTGTTCTTCGTCACGATGGTACTCCCCGGGCTGAACGGTTCCGGCTGATTCACATCCGCTGTTTTCTGGATGCTGATGGAAAGGCCGCCCTGCGTGATTGCAATCTCATCGACAGAGATATTGCCGCCCATGACAATCGTACCCGTGCGTTCATTCACCACGACTTTGGCAATATTATCCGGCGTGACCGGCAGTTCCTCAATGCTGGAAACAAAACCAACGACATTGCCCCGATAATAAGAAGGAATCGTGATATCGATCCGTCCCGGATTTGCAGCCCTGGCAATCCCGCCATACTGCGCATTGATTGCATTGGCAATACGCGAAGCCGTCGTAAAATCCGCCTTGGACAAAGAAAGGGACATCGTACCATCCGTACCGATATCATCTTCTACACTGCGTTCCACGATAGCACCATTCGGTGTCGTACCAACCGTCGGAAAATTTTTCTGCGCGGAATTACCGCCGTTGCCGGCAGAAAATCCCCCCGTGGAAACAGCCCCCTGCGCAACCGCATAGACCTGTCCGTTGCCCGCCTTCAGTGGTGTCTGCAGCAAAGTACCGCCCTGGATGCTCTTTGCATCACCCATGGAAGAAACCGTAACATCAAGATTATCGCCCTCGCGCACGAAAGGAGGAAGATTCGCCGTGACCATGACAGCTGCGACATTTTTTGTCTTCAGCGTAGATGCACTGATGGTTACGCCAAAATCCTTCAGCATATTCACAACCGACTGCAATGTCTCCAAGGTCTTATTCGAATCCCCGGAACCATTCAGACCAACCACAAGACCATAGCCAATGAGCTGGTTGGAACGTACTCCCTGTACTTTGGCAATATCCTTGATGCGCGTCGTCGCCGACTCCGCAAAAACAGCCGTCTGGACCGATACCATACAAATGGCCAGTACCAGCAGAACCAGGATCTTCTTCATCATATTACCCCCATGCATTAAAACAGGATGTTGAAAATCTGCGTAAGGATGCCCTGCCTCTGCTTGGCATTCAAAGGGCCCTTGCCGTCAAATTTCACGGTCGCATCGGCAACCTTAGTCGATGGCACAGTATTATCTGCCGTAACATCATCCCTGCGCACAATGCCATGCAGTGTAATCTTATGCTCATCCTTATTCTGCCAGATGGACTGTGTGCCTTCCACAACCATATTGCCGTTCGGCTGCACCTCGGTCACGGTAACCGTGACATTGCCGCTGACCTTATTCGTATCCTTTGCCGCACCGCTGGCCTTGAAGCTGTCCGAGCCGCTGGCCGTTGCTGCCGCCAGAAAACCAAAGATTCCCGTTCCGGCATTCAGGGACTGACTGCCGGATTTCGAATTTGAAGTCGATTTTGTCGCAGCCGTCGACGTAGACTCACTGATCACTACCGTCAGGACATCGCCGACATTCCTTGCCTTATGATCAGCAAACAGCCCCATGGAAGTGCCATCCTGATCTGCCCACAAAGACTGTGCCGAAACCTCCGGCGCAGCTGCCAGCACAGTCAGTCCCACAGCACAGGCAAGCAAAGCACTTTGTATCTTTACGGATTTCCTCATAATCTCCCCTCCGTACTATTGCACCACTTCCACCGTCGATGCATCAAGGACGCGCGCGCGAAGCACCTTGCTCGAAGAAGCATTCCGCACACGGATCATTTCCTCAGCGCGGCCGCGCTGCAGCGCCACACCTTCTGTCTTGACAAGGATCCCGTTGATATTCGTCGTAATATAGATTGAAGCCCCTGCTTCGATCACAACAGGATTCCTCAGCATATTTTTTGTAAGCATCGTACCTTCCCGGACCAGACGGTTAAGGACCTTGCCCTGCGCATCCGCCGGCACCGTCAGATATTTGGCCGTCACGCTTGTGACCTCCCGCTCCTCCTGACGGATATCCGAGGCACCAAGCTCCCTATCCGGGAAAAGATTCCGCGAAGCCACCAGTACATTTTCATAAACATGGACACGGAAATAGCAGATTGCCTTGCGATAAAGGACATCATCCACAAGTACACCAACATACACCGGGGTCATGCTGCTATAATGAAGCCCTGTCGGCACCTCAACCTGATACGTGATATTCCCTGCTGGAACCCGCATGAGTTTTGGGCCCTTGACCAGCTCAACCGTATGGCGCCTGGTTTCCTTCGCATCCGTCAGCAGCTGTTCGACTTCCTTTTGGGCCAGTGAGGAGAACATTTCTGCCTCAACCGACTGTGGATAACGGTCTGCGAGCGTACCTGTACCATAAGCAAAAACCGGCGCACAAGAGCCACACCACAAAAAAACAACAGCAGCAATCGCAAACAGCGTCTTCATTTCAACGCTTCAATCCATTGGCAATTTCCAGCATGGAATCCGATGTCGTGATTGCCTTGGAATTCGATTCATAAGCACGCTGCGAAATAATCATATTGACCATTTCTTCAACGATCTGGACATTCGACATTTCCAGCGTATTCTGCGTAAGTGTACCCGCACCATCATCGCCAGGATTGCCATCGATTGCATCACCCGATGCCGGCGAAACGACAAAAAGATTCTTGCCCACCGCTGTAAGCCCCGATGGATTGACAAAGCGCGACAACGTAATCTGACCGACAACCGTTGATGTCCCGCCGGACGGTGTACAGGAAACCTGCCCATCCTCTGCAATGACGATTGTATCGCTCGGAGCAGTCTGGTCAATGGTGATTCCATCTGCCAGGGGATAGCCATCAGTTGTTACAAGACGCCGGTTCGAATCGAGTTTGAAAGCACCATCACGCGTATACGCGATCGTACCATCCGGCATCTCAATACGGAAGAAGCCTTCTCCCTGAATGGCCACATCCGTAGGGTTCCCGGTAGACTGCAGATTGCCCTGCGTAAAAATACGGTTCGTCGCAGCCGTCTTCGCACCGAGACCGATCGCCAGTCCCGTAGGATACTGGGAATCAGCTCCGCTCTGCGCGCCCGCGGAACGAAGGTTCTGATAAATCAGGTCCTGAAACTCAGCCCGCACCTTCTTGCCGCCCGTCGTATTTACATTTGCGATATTATTGGAAATAACATCCATATTATCCTGCTGCGTCTTCATGCCCGACGCGGCAGACCAAAGAGCTCTCATCATAAAGCAAAATCTCCCATCTGTCTAAAATCTGCCTCTATGCATATATATCGAAGAAAATCAATATTTTCTTAAGTCATCTCTTCAATCAGCTCAGACGTCCTACATCGTTTACGGACTTATCCAGCATGGAATCCTGTGTAATGACTGCCTTGGAGCCCGCCTCATATACCCTGTAGTTATTAATGAGGTTAACCATCTCCGATACGGTGTTCGTATTCGAATTCTCCAGCATGCCCTGCTGGATTTCACCGGTCGCCGGCTGAGGCTGCACGCCATTTTGCGGATAATAAAGACTATTGCCCTGTTTCAATACCGCATTCCTGTCATTGAACTGCACAAACTGCAGTTGAGCCACCTGCTGCTGTCCGGCCATGATCATGCCATTCACAGAAATCTGCAGATTCGCCGACTGCGGCAAAGTTATCGCCCGGCCCTGCGTATCCAGAACAGCCTGCCCATTCGAAGTAACAAGCTGGCCCGCCTGGGAACGATAAAAATTGCCATCACGCGTATAGCGGACCCCCTGCGGCGTATTCACCGCAAAATAGCCTTCTCCGGCAATTGCCAGATCCAGAGGATTGCCCGTCGTTTGAAACGACCCCTGCCGATGATCCGTTGCGACCTCTGCCGTATAAGCACCAAGCCCAAGCTCGCCGACCACAGGCGCCTGATTCCCTACAGAAAACCCCTTGAAGGAAGTTACATCCGCCTGATTCGTATCGTTGATCCTGCGGATCAGCATCGGTGCAAATTCCTCATTCACCGTATCATCCCGCTTGAAAGCTGTCGTAGTCGCATTCGCCAGATTATTGGCGATTGCATTCGTACGATTTGCCTCGGTCACCATTCCGGCTGCCGCCGTGTAAAGACCACGCCACATAGAAATTCACCCCTGTCATCCGGAAAATTATCATTTCCCACTATATTCGAATTTATTCCTCTTGTTTGTCTTCGACAAAGAAAAGGAAAAACCTTTATTTTTGTTTGCCTTTCCGGAAAAGTGAGGCCTTGCCATCTGCCTTTCCCATGCCATCCAGCGCCTTGCCTGTACCAAGCGCAACACAAGAAAGCGGATCATCAGCAATAGCTGTCGGGATTTCTGTTTCCCTGCGAATAAGCTCATCAAGGCCATAAAGCATAGCTCCGCCGCCCGTAAGTACAATGCCGCGGTCCATGATATCTGCCGAAAGTTCTGGCGGAGTTTCTTCCAACACCTTCTTGACGCACTCAACAATGTTTGTGACAGGTTCATGAAGCGCCTCGGCAACCTGATTGACCGTAATATTGATGGTTTTCGGCAGGCCGGAAAGCATATCACGGCCGCGCACATCCATATCTCCTGTACGTGCATCAGCAAAAGCAGCACCGATGTTGATCTTGATATCTTCTGCGGTACGCTCACCAATCATCATATTGAACTCACGCTTAATATAAGAAATGATCGACGAATCAAACTTATCGCCGCCAAGCCTCAGGCTTGCACTTGTCACGATGCCTCCGAGGCTGATCACGGCAATATCTGTCGTGCCGCCGCCGATATCGACTACCATAGAGCCGCAAGGCTCTGCGATATCCAGGCCTGCACCGAGCGCTGCCGCCAGCGGTTCCTCAATGAGCTGTGTATGGCGTGCACCGGCCTGCTCCGCAGCCTCCTGTACAGCACGCTGCTCCACCATCGTCACACCGGACGGGATACAGATCATGATCCGCGGACGGAACACAAAGCTTCTGCCCACCACTTTCTCAATGAAGTGGCGCAGCATGCTTTCCGTAATATCATAATCTGCGATGACGCCCTCGCGCAGCGGACGGATTGCCACGATATTCCCCGGTGTACGGCCGATCATGCGTCGTGCCTCTTCACCGATAGCAAGCACCTGGTTTGTATCCTTATCTACGGCTACAACAGAAGGTTCACGCAAAACAATCCCTTTTCCTTTTATATAAACAAGAACATTCGCTGTTCCCAAATCGATACCGATATCCATTGACATACCAAACATAATGCTATCTTTCCCCTTCCAAAATAAAATGACAGCCAGCTCGTGGGTTGAACAATTGATCCATCAAATGATCAATAAATCAGCACATCAGGCTGCACATCCATTACTGCCTTTGTCTGCATCTGCAAAAACTAAAAGGTTTTCGTCTACGTATAAATATATAATACTTTTTGGCCCTTTACAATAGACATCCGGTCACCAAAGCATCTTTTTTCTATTCTTTTTCTTTTTTTCGTTATATTTTACTAATTTGTGCATCATTTAAAACAATTTTGCGAAAAATACTTCTTTTGTTTTGTCGTTGACAATTACATAGTGCAATGTTATTCTAAAGTCAACTTAAGGATATTTTTCACATACCTATTTGAACTCTGGTTTCTCTTACTTTGGGCGAATAGGTTTTCATTTTGTCTAAGCGATAAATTTTGCTCTAGACAACAGGTACTCATTATTAACATAATTTATCAGGAGGCTTTATTAACATGTTTGTAAACAAAGGTAAAATTGTCGTTATCGGCACAAGTAATGTAGGTTCCGCAGTTGTCAACAAGATTGCTGACTTCCAGCTCGCATCAGAAATTGCTCTGATCGACCTCAACACGGATAAGGCAAAGGGTGAGGCTCTCGACTCCAGCCACGCTACTTCCTGCATCTACAGCACGAACATCGACATCCATCTCGGCACATACGAAGACTGCAAAGACGCTGGTATCATCGTCATCACTGCTGGTCCAAGCATCCGTCCGGGTGAGACTCCGGATCGTCTCCGCCTTGCAGCCACAAACTCCAAAATCATGCACTCCGTTTTCAGTGAAATCGTAAAATACACCAAAGAAGCTATGGTCATCATGATCACGAATCCGCTTGATGTCGCAACTTACTGTGTGTCCACGCAGTTCGATTATCCGCGTGAGAAGATCCTTGGTACTGGTACACTTCTTGAGACATATCGTTTCCGCAGAATCCTTGCCAACAAGTACCAGGTAGACCCGAAGAACATCAACGGTTATGTCCTTGGTGAACACGGCAATGGTGCTTTCACAGCATGGAGCACAGTAGATATCGCAGGTCTCGGCCTCGAGCACCTCGATGAATACTTCCATCATACGGACAAGCTCGACCGCGATGCTGTTGAAAAAGAGCTCGTTCAGGTCGCTTATGATGTCATCAACTGGAAAGGCTGCACAAACACTGGCGTCGCCATGGTTGCCTGCCGTTTCATCAAATCCGTTCTCTACGATGAGCACACAATCCTTCCGTGCTCTGCAGTCCTCAACGGCGAATACGGCATCAAGGACGTTGCACTCAGCACGCCGCGCATGATCTGTGCTTCCGGTATCATGCGTTCCTTCGAGATCTATCTTACGGACAGCGAGCTCGAAGCTATGCATAATGCAGCAAAGAGCGTTCGCAGTGCTCTTGATGGTGCTGGCGTCAAATAATTCACCCGCAAATAAATAAAAAAACGGTTCGAGCCTTGAGCTCGAACCGTTTTTTATTCTCAATCAGCAGGTGTGGCAATCGTCGTAGATTCCTGCTTTTTTCAGCGTCTTTACTACAGTTTCACCGATATGTGCAACCGTATCAGCAACTTCGATGCCTACGGCATTGAGTGCCTTGATCTTGTCAGCCGCTGTGCCCTTGCCGCCGGAAATGATTGCACCAGCATGGCCCATGCGTTTGCCCGGAGGCGCCTGACGACCGGAAATGAATGCTGCAACCGGTTTTTCCGGCATATTCTCAGCAATCCATTTTGCTGCATCCTCCTCAGCGGTGCCGCCGATCTCACCGATCATGAGCACAGCCTTGGTATCCGGATCTGCCTTGAAGAGCTTGAGTGCATCGATGAAGTCCGTACCCTTGACCGGGTCGCCGCCGATGCCGATTGCTGTCGTCTGACCGATTCCGGCAGCCGAAAGCTGGAACGTAGCCTCATAAGTCAATGTGCCGGAGCGGGAAATTACACCCACATGGCCTTTTTTATGGATATAGCCCGGAATGATGCCAAGCTTGCATTCATCTGTCGTAAGAATGCCCGGGCAGTTTGGTCCGATGAGGACCGTCTTTTTGCCTTCCATATAGCTGCGTACACGAACCATGTCCTGTACAGGAATATGCTCTGTAATGCAGACAACCAGATCCAATCCAGCCTCTACACCTTCGAGAATGGAGTCAGCTGCGAAGCGGGCCGGCACGTAAACAACCGAAGCCGTGGCACCAGTAGCGTCAACTGCGTCCTTAACTGTATTATATACCGGAACGCCCTCAACCTCCTGGCCAGCCTTTCCCGGAGTCACGCCTGCAACGATCTTCGTCCCGTATGCAAGCATCTGTTTTGTATGAAAAGTTGCTGCCTTGCCCGTGATGCCCTGGACAATGACCTTCGTATCTTTATTTACTAAAATTCCCATTGTTACGGCCTCCCTCAAGCGTTCTTTTCTGCTTCTTTAACAAGTTTGACGATTTCCTCTGCGCCGCCTTCCATGGTCGGAGCCATGATGACGTTCTTAATCGGCGTATCCTTGAGGATCTGACGGCCAATCTCTACATTCGTACCTTCAAGGCGTACGACAACCGGAACCGGCATGCCTTCGCCGCCCTTGGCAATGATCTCCGCAGCCTTCACAATGCCCTGTGCAACAAAATCGCAACGGTTGATACCGCCGAAGATGTTGACGAAAATGCCTTTTGCCTGTCCGCCATCGAGCATGATCTGGAATGCCGTAGCAATCTTCTCTGGTGTGGAATCACCGCCTACATCAAGGAAGTTTGCCGGCTCACCGCCGTAATATTTAATGATATCAACCGTTGCCATAGCAAGCCCTGCACCATTGACCATGCAGGCAACATCGCCGCCGAGGTTGACATAGTTGAGGCCTTCTCTTGCAGCCCAAAGCTCTTTTGCATCCTCTTCTGTCTCATCACGCAGTGCTTCAATATCCGGATGACGGAAAAGTCCGCTGTCATCGAAGTTCAGCTTTGCATCAAGAGCAATGACGTCATCTTCCTTCGTGACAACGAGCGGATTGATCTCAGCAAGCGAGCAGTCTTTCGCAATAAACGCATTATACAGGCAGCTCATAAGTTTCTGTGCCTTGCGGATTGCTTCCTTTTTGATGTGAAGTGCATACGCCATGCGGTTTGTCTGGAAAGGTGCAAGTCCGATTGCCGGATCTATGTATTCTTTGATGATCTTCTCAGGCGTCGTAGCAGCAACTTCTTCAATCTCCATGCCGCCAGCCTCAGAGCCCATCATAACGATCTTTGCGGTAACACGATCAATAACAAAGCTCAAATAATATTCTTTCTCAATATTGGAACCTTCCTCAATGAGAAGACGGTTGACCTTCTTGCCTGCCGGACCAGTCTGTTTCGTTACGAGAACCTTCCCGAGTATCTCGTCAGCGTACTGTTTTACTTCATCCAGCGACTTTGCGAGCTTTACGCCGCCGGCCTTGCCGCGTCCGCCTGCATGGATCTGCGCCTTGACGACACAAACCTTGGAGCCGAGTTCCTTGGCAGCCTCAACCGCTTCTTCAACGCTGAATGCCGGTTTGCCATTCGGTACATTGACTCCGAATGATTTCAAGACTGCTTTACTTTGATATTCATGAATATTCATAGCCTTGCCTCCCTGTTTGAATTGGATCGATGGGTTTTTCTTATTTTGTATTACTTCTTCCCGTTCAACAAGTACATTGTATACTTTTTTCGCGTTTTTGTCTACTATTAATTTATAATAATATAATTTGTGTTTTTTATAAAAAAATTATGCATATTCGTATCAATCACATAGATTTTTCATAAAACAAGCAAAATTATTAATTATTATTTATGATATCATTAATATAAATTATTTTTATATTTTTGCGTAAACGTTTTCCCTTACAGGCAAAAAAAGCAGGCGTCGCAAGGACGCCCGATTCTCATTGTTTCACATGCTCTGTATGATAGCTTTCCAGCTCAGCAGCCGCCTTCTGCAGCATAGCCAGCGTAATTTTATACGGCAGCGTCTTGACATTTTGATTCTTCTCCGTTGCCTGGAATACGCGATGAATGTCTTCCTCGCTCGCCCCAATATCTGCACGGCAGGTTGCAAGTCCGATTTTCCGACAGAAATCATACACACGCTCAAACTCGGATTTCTGTCTATCACAAAGAAGCAGCAGAAGAATACCATAGGCAACAAGCCCGCCATGCGTACGGCATTTCTCCGATTCCGGCAGAGAAGAAAGCTCTACAAAAAGCGTATGTGCCATATGGCCGTTGAATTCCGGCGCAGCAAGATTCGATACCATACCGCTCGTTACGACAACAGCAAGCATGACTTCTTCAAAAGCCGCACTGACCACATGCCGTGCATTATCCTCCACAGCCTGCACACCATACTGGAAAATCGGTTCTGCACACATGCGGCTCAGCGCAATGCCCATGCCATCAGAATGATGCAGGCATCGCCCACGGGAAGCAATCTGTGCCTCATAATATTTGGCGAGCGTATCACCAATGCCGCGCAGCAGATACTCCACAGGTGCCTCAGCAGCAATACGGCTGCAAAGGAATACATGCGTTGGCGGTACGTTTGAGTAAGAAAACTCGTGAAAACGTCCATCCGGATAATAAATAGAGCCTATACTTGCAAATGCAGCGCAGCTGCCTGCCACGGTTGGAAAGGTAAAATACGGCTTGTGCACCATATGTGCTACAACCTTGGCTGTATCGATTGCCTTGCCGCCCCCCACGCCGAAAATCATATCTGCATCATAAACTGCCGGGTCACGGCTGATATTCATGATATTCTCATAAGATGCCTCACCGCCAAACAGAATGAAGCCGGTAAACTCCAGCCCGATTCCCTCAACCGCTGCTGTCATCTTTTCTCTTGCTTCTTCAATCGCCCGTCTGCCGCCGATCACCACAACGTTCTTGCCATAACGCGGACAAATCTCGCAAATCTTTTCATAAGAATCCACCCCGATTGTATAATCCGGGAAAGTCATCGTATATCTTCCCTCTGCCATATCATCAACCTCTTTCATCCCCATGTAGATCCATTGAGATAAGTATAGCATAAGCGTTTTTAAAATTCTATGAAAACAATTTCAATTCCTGACCATGTCCAGGGAAAAATACACGCTTTTCCTGAAGCAAACGATAGTTTATCTTATCACCCGAAAGGAGATATCCCCGCCTCATTGCAGCGCTGATGAAGATGATTTCGCGTTGCGAACTCCTGAACAATCGCGTTATAATGAACTATAGTAGTTTACAAAAATTATACTGCAATTATTCCCAGCAGCGTAGTTCATCATACCTCAAACCAGAAAGGATTTTTATCTTGATTGAAAAAAAACACCAGCTATTCTTTTTGATGTTGGCAATTATCTCCAGCTATATCCTTCTGATGTTTATTCTGCTCTGGCTTGGCGACTTCAAGGAACAGGACAGCTATCGAAATCTCGATTCCTATATCCAGGTCAGCATAAAACATCCC